>CAZFKW010000100.1:0-11028 GCA_964519795.1 uncultured Ramlibacter sp.
GCTTTTCAGGTTGATGAGCATGCGGCCGGTGTGCAGCATGGTGTTGTTGGCCGCGTCCACGCCCACAAAGCTCGACAGTGTGGACACCTCCGGATCTTCCATGAGCCTGCGCGCGACTTCCTGCTGCAGCGTTGCCATGGCGGTGTAGGAGATCGTCTGCTCTGCCTCCACCCGCGCCTGCAGTTGCCCGGTGTTCTGGGTCGGGAACAGGCCCTTGGGAATCCCGATGTAGAGCAGCACGGTCAGGGTACCCAGCGCCACGAGCAGCGTCAGCCCCTGCCTGGCGAGAACCCAGCCCAGTGCCACGTCATATTTCGCAATCACGCGGTCAAAGAAGCGCTGGAACTTGCCGGCAAAGCCGCGCTGCGTCGCATGGTCGGGCTCGGGCTTGAGCCAGCGGGCGGACATCATGGGCACCAGCGTCAGCGACACCACGCACGAGATCAGGATGGTGAGCGCCAGCGTGACAGCAAACTCGCGGAACAGCCGCCCCACCACGTCGCTCATGAACAGCAGCGGGATCAGGACCGCAATCAGCGACACGGTGAGCGAGATGATGGTGAAGCCGATCTCGGTCGCACCCAGGATCGCAGCCTGCATGGGTTTGATGCCGTTCTCGATATGCCGCGCGATGTTCTCGATCATCACGATGGCGTCGTCCACCACAAAGCCCGTGGCAATGGTCAGCGCCATGAGCGACAGGTTGTTCAGGCTGTAGCCCAGCATGTACATGGCGCCGCAGGTGCCGATGAGCGAGATGGGCACGGCCAGGCTGGCAATGACCGTGGCGCGCAGGCTGTGCAGGAAGGCAAAGATCACCAGCACCACCAGCACCACAGCCAGGAAGAGCTCGATCTGCACATGCTGGACCGACGCGCGGATGCCTGTGGTGCGGTCGCTCAGCACATCGACCTTGAGGCCCTCGGGCAGGCCCTGGGTCAGCTCGGGCAGGCGCTCCTTGATGCCGTCCACCGTGGCAATGACGTTGGCGCCCGGCTGGCGCTGCACATTCAGGATGATGGCCGGCCGCAATTGAGCCCCCACGCTCCCCACTTCGTGTGGTTCGCTGCCCCCCGAGGGGGCTGGCCTTGCTTGGGGCGGCCCGGCGCTGCGGCCCTCGCCCGAGACCGCCGACCAGGCGCCCAGCTTGATGTTCTCAGCGCTCTCCTCCACCACCGCCACGTCCAGCAGGCGGACCGGCGCATTATTGCGGTAGGAGACGATGAGGTTCTTGTAGTCCTCCGCCGTGAGGAGCTGGTCGTTGGAGTTGATGGTGTAGGCGCGTGTCGGGCCGTCAATGCTGCCTTTGGCCGCATTGGCATTGGCGGCTGAGATGGCGGTGCGCAGCGTGTCCAGCGACAGGCCGTATGAAGCCAGCGCCCGTGTGTCGCCCTGGATGCGCACCGCAGGCCGCTGCCCGCCCGACAGCGTCACCAGGCCCACGCCTGTGACCTGGCTGATCTTCAGCGCCAGCCGCGTGTTGACGAGGTTCTGCACCTCAGTGAGTGGCATGGTGTCGGACGTGATGGCCAGCGTGAGCACCGGCGCATCGGCAGGGTTCACCTTGGCATACACAGGCGGCGCCGGCAGGTCGGCCGGCAGCAGCGAGCCGCCGGCATTGATGGCCGCCTGCACCTGCTGCTCGGCCACGTCCAGCTCCAGGCCCAGGCCGAACTGCAGCGTGACGATGGACACGCCCGCCGCGCTGGTGGAACTCATGCGCGAGAGGCCGGGCATCTGGCCGAACTGCCGCTCCAGCGGCGCGGTAACGGTCTGGGCCATGACCTCGGGGCTGGCGCCGGGGTACAGCGTCTGCACCTGGATGGTCGGGTAGTCCACCTGCGGCAGCGCCGACAGCGGCAGGAAGCGCAGGCCCACCAGCCCGGCCAGCACGATGGCCAGCATCAGCAGCGAGGTGGCCACCGGCCGCTTGATGAACGGGGTCGACGGGCTCATGGACGGCGCCTGGCGGAAGGGGCGGCGGCCGTCACTGGGCCGGCGCCGCTGTGCCGCTGGCGCGCTGGCGGCGCACGCGCGGCTGTTCGTCGCCTGATGCGGCACCTGGTGCGGCACCAGGTACAGCCGGGCCAACAGGGGCACCAGGCGCTGCCGGACCTGACGCAGCATCCATCCGGCGTGGCGCACCACCGCCGGCGGCCGACGCGCCGGGCCTGCGCCCACCCTGGCGCGTGCCGGCGCCCGGCGGGTCACCCGGCAGCGACACCAGAGAGCCCTCTTTCAGGCGGTCGGCGCCTTCCGTGATCACGCGCTCGCCGACAGCCAGGCCGGCGGCAATCTGCATCTTGTCCACCGTGGCCTGCCCGCGCCTGACCGGACGGATGGTCACAGTGCGGTCGGGCTTGAGCACGAACACGTAGTCGCCTGTCGTCCCGGTGCGTACCGCAGCCACCGGCACCACCACAGCGCCTTCCACGGTGCGCAGCTCCAGCCGCACATTGACAAACTGGCTCGGGAACATGGCCAGGTTTGCATTGGCAAAGCGCGCCTTGGCACGCACGGTGCCGGTCTGCGTGTCCACCACGTTGTCCAGCGAGCCGAAGGTGCCGGACTCGATGACGACAGCGCGGGTGCGGTCCAGCGCCTCGACCTTCATCGAGCCGGGCACGGCCCGCAACAGTGAGGGCGCGATGTCCTGGGGCACTGCAAATTCGACGTCGATCGGCGAGACCTGGGTAACCAGCGCCACGCCGTTCGCATCGCCCGAACTCACCACGTTGCCGACATCCACCACCCGCAGGCCGACGCGGCCTGCAATGGGCGACACGACGCGCGTGTAGCTGAGGTTGAGCCTGGCCACGCCTTCATTGGCTTTGGAAATGACGACGGCTGCCTCCAGCTGCTTGACCAGCGCCTCCTGCGTGTCCACTTCCTGGCGGGCAATGGAGTCCTGCTGCAGCAGCGTGCGATATCGCTGCAGTGTGACGCGTGCTGCAGCCAGCGACGCTTCGTCGCGCTGGCGCTGGCCAATCACCTGCTGCAGCGCCATCTCGAACTGCCGCGGGTCGATGACGGCCAGCAGCTCGCCCTTGCGCACCATCTGGCCTTCCTTGAACAACAACTGCTGCAGGACGCCCGAGACCTGCGGACGAACGCGCACCGTGGCCTGCGGCACGACCGTGCCCAGGGCTTCAAGAATGATCGGGATGTCGGCGCGCTCGGCCGTTGCCACGCCAACGGTCGATGCAATGCGGGCGGGGCGCCCTCCGGGGCCACCCGGCCCGCCTGGGCCGCCGGGCCCCGCTGCACCGCCGGGCCCGCCCGCGCCTGGGGCACCGGCACCGGTTGTAGCACCGGGGTTGATCAGGCTCCAGGCCAGCCAGCCTGTGCCGCCCACAACGAGCAAGGCCACCAGCGTGCCGATGATGGCGGCGCGGCGGCTGACGCGGCGGGGGGGCACGGGGGCCGGGGCGGGAGTTCGTGAAGGCTCTGGCGCTTGCGGTTCCATCAATGTCTTTCTTGTTCGGTCAGGCCGCAAAAGGGCCACTGCGAGCTTTGCACAGGGTTGCGCCGTGCGCCATCGGCAAATAGCGCTTTTGTATGTAGGCGGAATCTTTCCCGGCTCAGTCTTGCGTACGAGCCTATCGTACGCGGCGCTTGTCGGCCGGAGGTCTCTGAAAAGTCAAAGGCCGGTAAAGTCTGCGGCCACTGCGGTGAGTGCTGCCCGCAGTCCGCCGAGGCATTGAAGAGGCGCTCAAGTCTGCAGCGATGGATCCAGGATCAAGTCCGGGATGACACCTTTCGAGAAATGCGCATCAATGTAATCTGCCAGACCATCAAACACGCTGTCAAGTGTCGGCGCGGCCGCGCCGAACAGCGCCTGCAACACGGCAGGGTCTTCAAACATTCCGTGCAGGTACAGCCCCATCACATTGCCCGCCTCGTTCTGCCAGCCCAGGCCGCCGGGCATGATGGCGCGGGCCACATCGCCGGCCGCGGCCATGGCCGGGTGCTGCGCCGTCTGGCCATGGTGGATCTCGTAACCCTGCATGGGCGCGCCGGAGAGCGCTGACCAGGGGCCGCGCACCTCGCCGAACGTGGAACGCGCCCGTTGAACCGTCTTTTCCTGCGCAAAGGTGGTCACAAGCGGCAGCAGCCCGAGGCCCGGCGCATTGCCGTCGATGCCATGCGTGTCGATCAGCGCCTCCCCAAGCACCTGAAGGCCGCCGCAGATGCCCAGCACCGCCCCGCCGTTCTGCGCATGGGCGGACACCGCACGGTCCAGCCCCTGCGCGCGCAGCCAGGCAAGGTCCGCGCTGGTGTGCTTGGAGCCGGGCAGGATGACCCAGTCGGTGGCCGCTAGCCCTGCCAGCTCCGACGGGCTGCGCACCCACTTCAGGCGCAGGCCCGGCACGTTCTTCAGTGGCTGGAACTCGTCCAGGTTGCTGATGCGCGGCCATGCGATGACGGCCACGGTGCGCGTGACAGCGCCAGGCACGATGCTCCGGTCGTGAAAAAGGCCATCTTCCTCAGGCAGGCCGTGGTGCCACCACATCGGCAAGGTGGCAACCGTCGGCACGCCCGTCAGGTCCTGCAGCATCTGCGGCGCGGGCGCCAGCAGCGATGCGTCGCCCCGGAACTTGTTGAGCACGAAGCCGCGTATGAGCTTGCGGTCAGCCTCCTCCAGCAGCATCCAGGTGCCGTAGAGGTGGGCAAAGGCGCCCCCGCGGTCAATGTCCGTCACCAGCAGGCACTGCGCATTGCAGTGGCGCGCCACCCGCATGTTCACGATGTCGCTATCGCTCAGGTTGATCTCGGCCGGCGACCCCGCGCCTTCAATGACGATGACATCGTTCTCCGCGCGCAAATCATCCAGCGCCTGGGCGATCTGCGGCCAGACGCTGGCGCTGCGGCCGCGCCAGGCCATGCGAGAGAGCGCTTCATCCACCTGCCCCATCAGCACGACCTGGCTGCGCGTGTCAGCCTCGGGCTTGAGCAGCAGCGGGTTCATGCGCACCTCGGGCACGGCGCGTGCGGCCAGCGCCTGGAAATATTGGGCGCTGCCGATCTCGCCGCCGCCAGTGCCCCCCGCCCCGCTTCTGTACCCGGCAACCACCCGCGCGTTATTGCTCATGTTCTGGGCTTTGAACGGCGCCACCTTCAGCCCCTGCCGCGCATACCAGCGGCACAGTGCGGTCGTGAGCCAGCTCTTGCCGGCGCCGCTGGTTGTGCCCAGCACCATGACACAGCGCGCCGTCATGCGATTGGCTTCCTGCAAGGACTGTTCATTGAAGTCTCTTTCCTCAATCCTCAATGCCGCGCTGCGCCGGAACGCCGGCATTGAACGCATGCTTGACCTTGGCCATCTCGGTCACGGTGTCGGCCAGCTCGATGATCTCGGGCGGGCAGCGCCGCCCGGTGATGACCACATGCACATCACGCGGCCGCCCGCGCAGCGTCTGCAGCACGTCGTCCAGCGGCAGCCAGCCGTAGATCAGGGGGTAGGTCAGCTCGTCCAGCACCACCATGAAATGCTCCCCGCCCATGATCGCAGCACTGGCCTTCTGCCAGCCGTCACGCGCCAGCTGCGCCGAACGCTCAAGGTCCCGGCTTTTCCAGCTGAAGCCGTCGCCCAACCCCTCGATGGGCACCCCCAGCTGCTGGAACATCCGGTGCTCCCCGAACCGCGCCGAGGGCACCTTCATGAACTGGAAAATCTTCACCAGCTTGCCGTGCACATGGGTGCGCCCGAACGCCCGCAACGCCAACCCGAACGCAGCCGTGCTCTTGCCCTTGCCGTCCCCCGTATTCACGATGACCAGCCCGCGCCGCTCCCCTTGCGGCTTCCCATGCGGCCTGTCAACAGGCGGTGCTTCAATGTTCATATCAATTGGGGGCTGTTAACTGGTATTAATTGGGGTCAGATTCCAATTGTTTTGGTGAATTAGCTTTCGCCACATGGTCCCGCTCGCGCCGGGCCAGGTCCGGCAGGGCCACCCACTGGCCTTGCAGATGATGCACTGCAATACGGTGGGCAAAAACTTCCTGCAATGCCGCATGGGTTGCCGCATCGGCGGATGCCCCCTGGAGCCTGATCCGCCCACCGGCCATGACGACCATGTCATCGGCCTGCAGCGCCAGCGATATCTCGTGCAGCACGCTCACCACGGTCTTGCCGGCCGCGACGAGCTCGCGCACCATCAGCAGCCAGTCGGTCTGGTGCGGTGGGTCCAGGTTGGCAAGCGGCTCGTCCATCAGCAACACGCCGGCTTGAACGGCAAGAGCCCGCGCCAGCAGCACGCGCTGCCGTTCCCCGCCCGACAGCTGCCCCAGCGGCCGGTCACGCCAAGCCCAGGCTTGCGTGGCTTCAAGCGCCTGGCGCACTGCGGCATGATCGCCTTCGCTCGGCGCAGCCAGCCAGGGCTGGTGCGGCAGGCGGCCGAGCATGGTGACGTCGTAGGCGTTGAGGTCGTCCGCCGCATTTTCGTTCTGGCCCAGCCAGGAGATCTGCCTTGCCCGTGCACGGCCCGGCAGCGACGCGAGTGGCTGGTCAAACAGCATCACCTCGCCGGTGTGGTCGATCAACCCGGCCAGTATCTTGAGCAGGGTTGACTTGCCCGCCCCGTTCGGCCCGACGATGCTGGTCCAGCGGCCCGCTGCGACTGACAGGTCGATGTCGTGCAGCACCTGGGCGGCACCGAGCGATGCATGCACACCACGGGCGGCAAGGGCGGCAACGGCTGCGGGGCGGGTCACTGCATCCATCACAGCACACCACTCCCGCGCGCCTGCCGCCGGTGCATCAGCCACAGCAGGTAGCTGCCGCCCAGCAGTGCCGTGAGCACGCCCACCGGCAGCTCCTGCGGCGCGATCAGCCAGCGCGCCAGGACGTCGGCCACCATGAGCAGCAGCCCACCCATCAGCGCGCTGAGCAGGATGAGCCGCCCGTGCGTGGTCTTGACGATGGAGCGCACCAGGTGCGGCGCGGCCAGGCCGACGAACGCGATCAACCCCGTCTGCGCCACCGCCGTGCCGGTGGCCAGCGCCAGCACGGCCACCAGCGCCGCTCGCATGGGCGCAAGAGGCAGGCCCAGGCTCTTGGCAGTGGCCTCGCCCAGCGTCAGGCCGTCCAGCACATGGCTGAGCATCCAGGCCACCGCCATGCACAGCGCCAGCATCACCCCCATGACAGCGCATGAGGCCCAGCCGACAAAACCCGTGCTGCCCAGCGTGAACGCCTGCATGGCCTGCAGGATGTCGGGCACTGCCAGCGTGATGAGGTCACGCGCAGCGCTGAGCACCACGCCCACAATCACGCCCGCCAGCAGCAGGCGCAGCGTGTGCTGCACGCCCTTGGCCAGCGCGAGTGTCAGCAGCACGCCCAGCACAGCCCCACCAAACGCCGCACCCGTCAGCCCCAGCCGCACCAGCCACTGCGTGGCAAACGGTGACACATGGAACAGCGCCAGCGCAACGGCCACGCCCAGCGCCGCGCCTGATGCGCTTCCAAGCAGGAAAGGGTCTGCCAGCGGATTGCGGAACAGGCCCTGCGCCACGGCCCCGGCCAGGCCGAGCAGCGCGCCTGCCATCCACGCGCCCAGGGTGCGCGGCAGCCTGATGTCCCAGACGATCTGCCACGCCACAGCGTCCTCGCGCGCCCTGAGCACGCTCTCGAACCCTGTGCTCCCCACGCTGGCACCCACGACGGTTGCCAGCACGGCCACCACCAGCAAGCCGATGCACAGCAACCATGCCCTGCGATGGTCCGGCACCAGGGGCGCCAGCGCCTGGCCTTCTGCCCTGCTCATTTTGCGAGGCTCCCTACGTTGCCGGCGGTGCTGCCGCCCGGCACACCGGCCGCCTTGTCGCCAGACTTGAACCGGGTCGTCCCACTCATCGAGTCAGAAGCACAGCGCACCATCAGCCGCGCCGCCTCCGCCATGCGCGGCCCCGGCCGCACCAGCACATCGGATTCGTCAGCCGTGAACACGCACAGGCGCTTCTCGCGGATGGCGCGCATGCCCGCCCAGCCCGGCCGCTGCTCCAGACCCAGTGCGTTGCGCTCGCCGATCATGATGAGGTCCGGGTTGGCCCGCACCACATACTCCGGATTCACCTTCGGAAAGGGGCCGAGCTCAGCCGCCATGATGTTCTGCAGGCCCAGGCGCGTCATCATCTCGCCGATGAACGAGCCCTGCCCCGCCGCATAAGGCCCGCGGCTGACTTCAAAATAAACCCGCAGGTTCTTCGCTCCCGGCGGCAACGTCTGCCGGGCCGCCATGACGCCGGCATCAATGCCCTGCCAGAGGCGGTCCGCACCCTGCACTTGCAGCAACTGCCCGAGCTTGAGGAACAGTTGCTGCGCGCTGGCCGTGTTCCTCGGCTCCAGGGCCAGCACCTTGATCCCCAGCGACTCCAGCCGCTGCACGGCGCGCGACGAGGTGGCCATCAGCACCACATCCGGCTTGAGCGAAACCACCGCCTCGATGTTCGGGTCGATACCGCCGCCAGCCTGCGGAAGGCTGCGGACCTGCGCCGGATAGTTGGAGTGGCTGTCCACACCCACGATGCGCTGGCACCGTCCCAGTTCGCAGACCGTTTCGGTCAGCGATGGCAAAAGCGACACGATCCGCTGCGGGCTGCGCGCGAAGGACACGGTCACGCCCCTGTCGTCAGTAATCTCCAGGGCCTGCGAACTGCATGCGGTCCAAAGCATCAGCACAGCGGTCAGCCATCTTCCCGGGATCTTCATGCGATGTGCTGCAAGGCCCGTGAGCCAGGCGGCCCGGCGCTCGGCCAGGCCTGCCGGCATCCATGACATGCGCCCAGTTTCAGCCATGCGCCCTGCTCCAGTCCATGACGATGCGATGCAGTTGCGAAACGCCGTCCGTCAGCGCCGCCGGCCCCGGCTGCAGAATGTCGGCCGACTTGATCTCGAACAGCTGCCCGTTCTTCACCGCATTCACCTCCTGCCAGCCCTCGCGCGCCGCGACCAGCGACGCGCGGAACTTCTTGCCGCACCAGGAACCGATGATGATGTCCGGGTTGCGCCGCACGATCTCGGCGCCGTCGGCAATGATCCGGTTTTTGCCAAGTGACTCCACCGACAGCTCGGCAAAGCAGTCGTCGCCTCCCGCCAGTGTCAGGATCTCCGAGACCCAGCGGATGGCGCTGATGTGCGGCACATCCCATTCTTCAAAAAACACGCGCGGCCTGCGCGGCAGCGCGCGCGCGGCGTCTTCAATGGCCTCCAGCCCTGCCTTCATCTCCCTGAGCAAGGCCATGCCCTGGTCAGCCTGCCCGACCATGGCCGCGACCTGGTACAGCATCGAGAAGATCTCTGCCACGCTGCGCTGGTTGAAGACGGTGACCTGCACCCCCTTGCGGATGAGCTCGGCCGCAATGTCAGCCTGCAGGTCGGAAAAGCCGAAGACGCAGTCGGGCTCGAGCGCGAGGATCTTGTCGATCTTCGCGCTCAGGAAGGCACTCACCTTGGGCTTTTCTTCCCGGGCGCGGCGCGGACGCACCGTGTAGCCGGAGATGCCCACGATGCGCCGCTCCTCGCCCAGCAGGTACAACCACTCCGTCGTCTCCTCCGTCAGGCAAACGATACGCTGTGGACCGGCGGTGATGTCAAAGCTGCTCATGGTTTGTGATCATGCCACCGGGCCTGCACGTTACTTCGGCTGCCAGCGCAGGCTCATCACCACGCCGCGCCCTGGCTGGTTGTAGCCCCGGATGGTTTCGTACTGCCTGTCGCCCAGGTTGGTCAGGCTGGTCTGCAGTTGCAGTTCCTTCGAGATGGCGTAACCGACGTTCAGGTCCACCGTGGTGTAGCCCTTCAGGCGGAACGTGTTGGCCACGTCGTCAAAGCGCTCGCTGGCATGCAGCAGGTTGCCGCCCAGCGTCCAGGCGCCGGTCCTGTAGTCGGCACCAAGCATGGCCTGGTTGCTGTTGCGGCGCGGCAGCTTCCTGCCGGTGAGTTCGTTGCGCGGGTCCAGCACGTCAAGCGAGGCGCGCAGCGCCAGCGCGCCAAACTCACCGTCATATCCCAGGGTCCAGCCATTGATGCGCGCGCGCGGCACATTGGCCGGCAACGGGCCGCTGGGAATGAAGCCGCGGATACGGTTGTCAAAGTGCACCAGCTTGACCGTGTGGCCCGCATCGCTCCAGGTGACGCCGAGATCTGTGTTGCGGCCCCTCTCCGGCTGAAGCGTCGGGCTGCCGAAGCCCGGAAAGTAGAGCTGATTGAATGATGGTGCTGTGAAGCTCGTGCCGTGGGACGCATTGACCCGCAAGGCCGGCGTGATCCTGAAGCCGTAGCCCGCAAACGCAGTGGTGCTGCTGCCGAACTGCGAGTTGCGGTCGCGCCGGACATTGACCTGCCAGCTGTGCGGCCCGGCGTTGCCGTTGAGGCCGGCGAAGATGGACGAGATGCTGCGGCGTGTCACGGTGTAGGCCGTGGTCGTGTCGACCTTCTGCTCCAGACGTTCGATACCCACCAGCGCCACACCCAGGGGCGTGTCCACGTCGTTCTGCCAGGTCCATTGGTCCTGCTGCGTCTTGAACTTGCTGGGCATGAAGCTGGCGACGATGGCATTGGTTTCGTCGACGCTGCTGGAGTAGCGCACGAGTGTTTTCCAGGACGGCAGCACCTTGCCTTCAAGGCCGATGCGCGCCACCTGGGACACCAGCGTGTCGCGCGAGTCCCGCCCCGGGCCGTCGTCATACCTGCTGATGCCGTCGGAATACAGGACTCCCGTGTCAATCCTCCAGTCCGGGTTGACCTGGAACCCCAGCGAGGCTGTCAGCGAGTCCTGCCTGAAGCCGTCCATGTCGGGGTTGTAGTTGCCAAACGGCACGGTCGGGTTGGTGGCCGAGAAACCGGTGTCGCGCTGGGTCTGCAGGTTCAGTGAATACGTGAACGCGCCTTTACCGCCGTGCAGGCCGGCACCCAGCTCGCGAAAACCGTCGCTGCCGACAGAAGCAATGGCGTTGGGGTGAAAGCCCTGCTGCCCCTTGCGCGTGAAGATCTGCACCACGCCGCCGACGCCGTCGCTGCCATACATC
>CAZFKW010000101.1:0-652 GCA_964519795.1 uncultured Ramlibacter sp.
ACAAAGCGTCCACCCAGGTGACATCCATGAGCAAGGGCATGCCAATGGCGACCGCAACGGCGATGGCAAAAACGGCGGGCGTGTAGATCGCGGCAAAGCGGTCCACGAAGCGCTGTGTGGGCGCGCGCGTGCCCTGCGCCTGCTCGACGGCCTGGATGAT
The DNA here is from genome assembly GCA_964519795.1 of uncultured Ramlibacter sp. Classification (GTDB taxonomy): domain Bacteria; phylum Pseudomonadota; class Gammaproteobacteria; order Burkholderiales; family Burkholderiaceae_C; genus JACMQX01. The sequence goes on from CAZFKW010000101.1 coordinate 161, forward strand.
CCGTGCCAGGGTGGAGTTGCTGGCGCCGGCCGTGACGCGGACTTCCAGCTCTCCGGTTTCATTGATGGTGCCGGCAAACACCTGGTCACCGGGTACCTTGTCCACAGGAATGCTCTCACCAGTCACTGGCGCCTGATTGACGGCGCTGGCGCCCTTGGTCACGCGGCCATCCATCGGAATGCGCTCCCCTGGCTTGATGCGGACTGTCGCTTCAAGGGCAACCGAGGCCACCGGCTGCATCGACCAGGCTCCGTCGGGCCCCAGCACCAGCGCTTCTTCAGGCGCAAGCTCCAGCAGGCCCTTGATGGCGTTGCGCGCCCTGTCCACAGCCTTGGCTTCGATAAGTTCGGCAATGGCATACAGTGCCATCACCATGGCTGCTTCAGGCCACTGCCCGATGACAAAAGCGCCTGTGACGGCAACGGACATCAGTGCGTTGATGTTGAGCTTGCCGCGCAACAACGCTGCCACTCCCTTCTTGTAGGTATCGAT
>CAZFKW010000101.1:662-8484 GCA_964519795.1 uncultured Ramlibacter sp.
ACAAGGTAACGTCGGGCGCCAGAAAGGAAATGACTTCAGCACCGGTGGCGAGCACCAGCGCCATGACGAGGCGCCAGATACCCCCGATGAGCCCGGGTTCCTGGCTGTGGTCATGGCTGTGACCGTCATGGTCATCATGTGCGCCGACCTGCCCTTCGGCGACATTCGCACCCATTGGCTGCGGGTCGAAGCCGACTTTGCGGATGGCGGTCAGTGCCGGTTCGTAGGCCTCATCTGTGGCCTCGATCCGCAGGGTACGGGCCCCGAGCTGGAACCCAAGGGAATGTATCCCCTGCACCGGCTCCAGCGCGCGGCGGATCTCGGACTCTTCCGCGGAGCAGTCCATGGTGGAGATGCGGAAGCTCTGGCCGCGCCCTGCGCTATCTGGCTTTGCCAGAGGAACGGGCGGCTTGACAGAAGAATCCGAACAGCAGTTGTCGGCGTCTGGCGACGAATGAGTTTTTGTGTCCATGCCTGCATTGGAAACCTTGTAGTGGCTTGAGAGTCAAGAATTTCTTCTGCAATCCCACTCCTTCGCCGTGGTTAAACGACTGCGGTTGGTCGAGCGCACAGGACATCGTCGCTTTGCGGTCTTTTTTTCTGGCTAAGCACCGTCCTGCACAGTCACTCTTTCCGGACTCTGCGGCGCAAGGCCATGAGCCTGCCGATGCATCATCCACGCTCCGGCGAGGTTCGCCCTGCGAAGTCTTCCCGGCATTCCTGAACCTTGGCCCGACCTCATTTGGTGGCCCTGTTGCGCACCTGGGGCACTTCCGCGCCGAGTTCGTTGAGCGCAGTCGCTGGCTGGACGACCGCTGTCGATGTAGTGCTGCAATGTAATGTTGGGAGCCCGAGAATTCATGGAGAATCGTCGCGTTTACCGTTGGATTTTCCTGATGCCAACTGACTGGCGACTTGTGACCCTACTTACAATGCCTTCTTTGAATCAAGTTCCCACTGCGATTTCCCGCCGCCGCGTTGCGAGCAAACTACGCGCCGCACTCCTTCCGGTCGTCATCCTGGTGCTGGCCGTTGCCAGCAGTGCCTCCGCCCAACCCTCCAGCACCCGGCCCACGCGGGGCAACGCGGAGCAGCAGTTGCTGGAAGTCATGCGGCTTATGCATCTGGCGGACCATCGCAAGGCGCTTCTCAAGGCCCAGGCTCTCGTGAAGGAGTTCCCGAATTTCCAGCTGGCCCAGCTCGTCTACGGCGACTTGCTGTCCGCACACAACCGCCCCATTCAGCAAATGGGCGAATTGCCGGATGCTCAGCAACTCATCCACAAGGCAAGGCTGACCCAGCTTCGCGAGGAGGCCGGTCAGCGTCTGCGCGCACAGGATGCAGTGCCGGGAAAGGACTGGGTGCCAACCCAGCTCCTGATGGGCTCGCGGTCCAATAAGCACATCATTGCCGTTGATGGCTTGAAGTCCCGTGTCTATCTGCTGGAGAGAACAGCGACCGGGATGCAGCGGGTTGCCGACTTCTATGCCTCCGTTGGCAAAGCCGGCATTGGCAAGCTTCGTGAGGGCGACAACAAAACGCCTTCAGGCGTGTACTTCATCACGAGCTACCTGGACCCTGCCAAGCTGGAGGACCTGTACGGCTCAGGCGCGCTGCCCCTCAATTACCCCAACCAGCTCGACGTGCAGCGCGGCAAGACCGGCAGTGGCATCTGGTTGCATGGCAAGCCCAGCGCCGAGTACTCGCGCGCGCCCCTGGCGACTGAAGGCTGCGTTGCGTTGTCCAACCCCGACATCGAGCGGATCATTGAGACCGTGGCTGTGGGAAGCACGCCCGTCATCATCGCGCCGTCGCTTCAATGGGCCCCTCCCCAAGCCGCGGCAAAACAGCGAGAGGCATTCCAGGCAATGATCAACCAATGGGCGGTTGCGCGGGCGTCCGGGAACACCAGGGACTATCGCGCGTTCTATGCAGCTGAGTTCAGCCACGAGAAGCTGGCACGGCGCCTGCGGCCGATCAGTGCGGGGCGCGAGGCTGACAAGCAGGCAGGCCGCGGCGTGCGCATTACCGACCTGAGCCTGTTCCTCTGGCAGGATGATTCCGAGACACTGATCGCCACATTTACCGAGGTTGTCAAAGGCCAGCGCGGCGCAAGCACGATCCGCCAATACTGGACCCGCAAAGGCACACAGTGGAAGATCTTCAGCGAGACGCGATTGAGCTGAGCAGCATGGTACCCACCACAACCCCCGCTACTGCATCGCAAAAAGAATGGCTGCTGCTGTTTGTTGCCTGGGCCATCAGCCTTGTGGCGACAGCCAGTGCGCTCTTCATCGGCGAAGTCATGGGCAAGATGCCCTGCGTGCTGTGCTGGTACCAGCGCATCGCCATGTTTCCGCTGGTGGTCGTGCTGGGCGTCGGGCTGCTGAAGCACGACCGCGGCATGGTGCTCTCTGGTCTTGTGCTGGCAGTTGCGGGGTGGCTCGTCGCCGGCTACCACACCATGCTGTATTGGCGCTGGATTGAACCAGCCGTGACACCTTGTGGCGAAGGACCTTCCTGCACGCAGGCAGTACTCGAAGTCATGGGATTTCTTGACCTTCCGATGCTCTCATGGCTGTCCTTCTCGGCTATCGTTGCCTCCCTTCTCTTCACCCTGAAAAGAGCCCCTCATGAGTAAACAGAAAATCATCGTTGTTGCGACCTTGCTACTGGTCGCCCTTGCGTTCGGTGCGGGTGTCTACTTCTTCGGGCAAGGCAAAGCCAAGGAGCAGGCCGGCGTTGCAGCCAGGCTGGCCAGGTCATGCGCGCGGACGCGGCAAGGTTCGGGTCTGCCGAAGCCAAAGTCACCATCGTCGAGTTCTTTGATCCTGCCTGCGAGGCTTGCCGCGCGTTCTACGCGCCAGTCAAGCAGATTGTCACCACCAGCTTCGGGCGGGTCAGCCTGGTGCTGCGCTACGCGCCGCTGCACAAGGACTCCGACAAGGCCGCCATGATGCTGGAAGCCACCCGCGCCCAGGACAAGTACTGGCAAGCCGTTGAAGCAGCCCTGGCAAGCCAGGATCGCTGGGCGAGCCACGACAGGCCTGACCTGAACCAGCTGTGGCCCGCGCTGCAGGCAGCAGGTGTTGACATTGAACGCGTCCGCGCCGACATGAACAGTGACGCTGTGCGCAATGCGCTCGGCCAGGACGTCGCCGCCCTGTCCGCACTGAAGGTGCAGCGCACACCAACGTTTTATGTGAACGGGAAGCCGCTGGTCAACTTCGGTCTGGATCAGCTCAAGGAGCTGGTGGCCAGGGAAGTGGCCGCATCCTACGCCAACTGAACATGCCTCTATTGCAGGCGTGGCGAGAGTCACTTAGCGGCTACGATGGAATTTACTTGATGACGGCTAAAGAAGACGGCTCATGGAACCGAAATCGCATTGGGAAAATGTATATGCCAGCAAGGCCAGCGACGCCGTCAGCTGGTACCAACCGCATGCAACGCTGTCGCCGTGACCGAGGGGCGGGTTGCAGTGTCGACCGGCGTCATGCCCGACAGCCGCAGCCAACGGGTCATTGCTCTGGAATGCGCCGCGCTATCCACGTGGAACGTCGCGCCAGGCTTTGCTGTGGGGCTGCTGCTGCACCACCGGCCAAGCGCGGCGCTCTTCACCTATGAAGCAGGCCGGGCGTCGACTCCACGCCGTGGGCCAGCGTCAGGCAGCGCGCCTGCACGATGAGTTCCATCACCTCTGGCGGAACGGGCATGGGCTTGAACGCACTGACGGTGGCGCGGCCGATATTGCCGGCGGGCAGCCTGTCCAGCAGATGCCCTACCGGCACCAGCGCCAAGCGCACGAGTTGGCCGACGGCCTCGGCCCAGTCCCGGGTGCGCACCGCAAAGCCGAGCATCGTGCTGTGCACCTGCAAATGCAGGGACAGGTCGTTCTGCCCGACCACATGTGCCGCCGCGAGCCGAAGCCATTGCTGCTCGACCGATGGCCTGCAATCGTCCCTGAAGTCCTGCAGAAGTCGGTTGACGATCAGGCGTTGGGAGCGCTTCGATTGGATGTTCATTGCATTGGTCCTTTGAGAATTGATGTAAATCTGCACAGCAGAACTTTGGAAGAACATATTTGAAAGCTTGAAGTAACTTCAATGTCAATGGTGCTGGCAAAAATATCTCAGAAAAGGCTTGTGCCGGTGCGGCAGCGACAATCCGTTACTGACACTGGACCCGGAGAAACCGTGAACATGCAGCACATCAGGGACTCTCTGGAGACCCGGCAGATTGCCATCTACCTGTGTACCGTCACAGCGGCTGTGGCTGCGGGCCTGCTGGTGGCGGGCACCAGGGCACTGGAGGCCGCTGTCAACCCGGCCCTGGCGCTGATGCTCTTCGTCACCTTCCTCCAGATGCCTATGGCCGAGCTCAGGCAGGCCTTTGGGCAGGTGCGGTTTCTCCTGGCGCTTCTGGTTGCCAATTTCGCTGCCATTCCGCTCCTGGGGGCCGTGCTCCTGCAGTTTCTGCCTGCTGATCCGATGTTGCGCCTGGGCGTGCTGCTTGTGCTGCTGACGCCCTGCATTGACTACGTGGTCACCTTCGCCCACCTGGGCAAAGCGGATGCGCGCCTGCTGCTGGCATCCACGCCGATACTGCTGATCGCCCAGATGCTGCTGTTGCCGGGCTATCTCGGCCTGTTCCTGGGTGCAGACGCCGCCCGGCTCGTCCACCTGGGGCCTTTCGTCCACGCCTTCCTGTGGCTCATGGCGGCTCCGCTGATGCTTGCGGCCATTGCGCAGCTATGGGCCGCGCGCAGTCCGGCGGCTTCACGGGTGGCAACCGTGCTGGGTCTCCTGCCCGTGCCCGCAACCGCACTGGTGCTGTTTGTGGTCGTCGCGGCTGTGGTGCCACAGCTCGGGCCGGCCACCGATGCTGTCTTGCGCGTGGTGCCGGTGTACGTGGCGTTCGCCATAGCGGCCCCGCTGCTCGGCTGGCTCGTCTCGCGCCTGTTCCGCCTTCCGGCCCCTGCCGGCCGGTCCGTCGCCTTCAGCACCGGTACACGCAATTCGCTCGTCGTGCTTCCGCTGGCACTGGCCGTGCCGGGTGCGGTGCCTGTGTTGCCTGCGATCATCGTTGCGCAGACGCTGGTGGAACTGCTGAGCGAGTTGGTCTATGTACGCATCATCAAAAGCTGGGGACGCGAATACGCCGGTCGCGTTTAACCGCAGCAGTTGCGTGCCCAGGCCGGCGCCGTATATCCCCGGCCCAGATCCGTGAGGATGGTGCACCGGGGCGCGGGGCCGCCGATGCACACCGCCAGGCCACCCCCAGATCGAGCATAGCGGCCAACGCACCTCCGCAGATAACGCCATTAGCCATTTCTTTCCGGCTTGTCTTGCAGGACATCGACGATGAACTGTGGAACGGGCACATCACGTGTCCGCTCGCCTTTACCTGTGACGGCCGGCATCCATCCTTGTCTCGCACTCCCCTCCTCCACGTCAGGCCCAATGAGTACAAATCGTCCACTGACACCCGCGTAACCTCGTCCAGGCGCAAACCTGTGGCGTATGGGGCGCCGCACGCGCCGGGCCGGTTCGTTCACGGCCAGTTCGTCCAACAACTGATCCAAGTGGTCCCACTGCCGCATGCTCAAGGTGCGGTTCGAGCCAAGCGGCAGGCTCAGTTGCCGCGGCTTGGCCACGGCAGTGCAGGGATTGACGGTCAGATAGCCTTGGCTGATCAGGAAGTCACAAAGACTTTTCAGGATAGTGAGTGCGTGGCGCTGACCTCCTGCCGATATGGGACCTTCCAGCGGACGCCACAGAGGTCAGTGTGCTCTCCCTCATGACGGAGATACTTTTCCCAGGCTGCCGTTCGTCCACACCCTGGAGAAGCGCTCGCATGAAGGCGAAATGGCCCCGGTGAAGTTTCCTGGACGGAATGGCCAACATCGCTGCTACCCCGAGCGGGGATAGTCATGGCGGCGCGGCGTGCCACGTCCCCAGAATTTCCACCAGGGCTGCTGCGACGCAGGCACCGCCGTTTCGACAGGCGCAGCAGAATCGGCCTCTTTAACGCGTTGGCGCCGGCGCATCTCCACTTCACAGTCGTGCGCGATGCCAAACGCATCGCGCTCACCGCGATCCGCCCTCCCCCGCCATTCCCGGGTGACCCGCTCCAGGTCTTCGTCGCTGAAGTTGCCGAAATCGTCGAAGGGCTCCAGCTGGCTGGCGAGGTCCTCGCCGGTCAGCGACGAACGAAAGCTGTTTGACGTGCGGGGTGCCTTGGGCGTCATGGTGCCGTCCACGCAGGATTCAGAAATTCTTGGGTAGCGCTCTTGCACTTGATCCAAGGCCCGGACGGATGGCCTGATCCGTCCCACGCCGCCACAGCGTGCTCGGCGTCTACCACCTTCTCTTAGCAACATCGCCGGTCGTGAGTCTCACCCCTGACATCAACCTCAATGGCGCATGTGAAGACGTAACGCTGCAGCCTGCACACCTTGCCATTGAGGATTCGAATGTGATTTTGACAATTTACCTTGTGTCAATAATTTGGCAGTCCTCTTACGACATTGCGCGCACGGCATGCATGCAAAGTGTTGATCGCGCGTCCTCGAACTCGGCGCGTGCGACACTGCCCATATGCGCGATCCTCAGGATGGCGGGTAGCCGGCTTCGGTGAGCGCCTCGACAAAGTCGTTGCGATCTTCGTTGGAGGAGATCTTCACCAGCTTTGTGTTCAGGTCGACCTCTACCTTGGCGGCCGAGTCGACGAGCTTGCAGGTTTGCGCCACAGTGCTGGCACAGTGACCGCAGCTCATGTCCGGGAGGTTCAGTTCAATCATGGGTTATTCCTTGTGAAATTTGGATGAAGCAATAATCTTCAAGCTTGCCACCGTGGCAGAGTCAATCGGTTCCCGGACGCACCCCTACTTGCAGAATGGACTTGACCTTGCCACGATGGCAAGCTTGAAGATTCCTGCATCGCCTGGCGTTCAGGCACAAGGAGCAGAGATGCAGACTACGACGACACTGCCAGGTAGCCTGGCAAAAATGAACCTCCAGAATATTGGCATTGAATTGCCGATCGGGGGAATGACTTGCGCCTCGTGCGTCTCTCGCGTCGAAAAGGCGCTGGCCAAAGTGCCTGGCGTCGAGAGCGCGAGCGTGAACCTCGCCACAGAGAGCGCGAACATCTCGGCATCGCCGCAAGTGAACCTTGCAACGCTGCGCAGTGCGGTCCAGAAGGCGGGTTACACCGTTCGCGAGGAGCAAACCAGCCTCGCGATTGAGGGGATGACTTGTGCCACCTGTGTCGGCCGGGTTGAAAAGGCGCTGCGCAAGTTGCCCGAGGTCGCGTCGGTCGAAGTGAACCTTGCGACCGAGAAGGCTGAGGTCAGGTTTGTGGGACGCCCCAGCGAAGTGCTCCCAAGACTTGTGGCCGCCATCGAAAAGGCCGGCTACCACGCGAAGCTTGCGCAGGGAGCCGATATGGCTGTGGAAGCAGGGAATGCGGGCCTGCCGGATTGGTGGCCCGTCGCCGTGGCCGCCGCTCTGTCCCTGCCCCTTGTGCTACCGATGCTGGGCATCCTGTTCGGCATCAACTGGGCCCTCCCCGGCTGGTGGCAGTTGGCGCTGGCCACTCCCGTGCAGTTCTGGCTAGGCGCACGCTTTTACCGCTCGGCCTGGAGGGCTGTCAAAGCTCGCGCGGGCAACATGGACCTTCTGGTGGCACTTGGCACCTCCGCCGGCTACGGTCTTTCGCTTTACCTGTTGATAGCGGGGATCGGGCACGAAGGGCACGGCGAGGCGTCGCATCTTTACTTCGAGGCCTCTGCCGTCGTGATCACGCTGGTCCTGCTGGG
>CAZFKW010000101.1:8494-10887 GCA_964519795.1 uncultured Ramlibacter sp.
GGAGCAGCGCGCCAAGCATCAGACCACGGAGGCCATCCGGGCCCTCAACGCGCTGCGCCCCGAGACAGCGCGCGTGCTGCGAGGCGAAGTGGAAGTTGAGGTCCCTGCGGCCCAGGTACAGGTCGGAGACGTCGTCGTAGTGCGGCCGGGGGAGCGGGTACCGGTGGACGGCCAGATCCTTGAAGGCTCGACGCACATTGACGAGTCACTGATCACCGGCGAGAGCCTTCCAGTTGCCAAGTCTGCTGGCGCCAACGTCGTGGGAGGCTCCGTCAACGCGGAGGGGCTGTTCAGGGCCCGCGCCAGCGCCGTCGGCGCGGAGTCCACGCTTTCGCGAATCGCGCGGATGGTCGAGTCGGCTCAGGCGAAGAAGGCGCCCATCCAGCGGCTGGTCGACCAGGTGAGCGAAGTCTTCGTCCCGGTCGTACTGGGCATCGCCCTGCTGACCCTCCTCGGCTGGGGCATGGCCACAGGTGATTGGGAGCGCGCGATCCTCAACGCCGTCGCCGTTCTTGTGATCGCCTGCCCTTGCGCACTGGGGCTCGCCACACCTACCGCCATCATGGCCGGCACAGGAGTTGCCGCCCGCCGAGGCATCCTGATCAAGGATGCGGAAGCCCTGGAAGTCGCCCACAACGTCAAGGTTGTGGCCTTTGACAAGACCGGCACCCTCACCGAAGGCAAGCCGCGCCTGGTGGCGTTCGAGTCAGCGAATGGCGACCACACCGGCCTCCTGAGCCTTGCGGCAAGCGTCCAGGCCGGCAGCGAGCATCCCCTGGCAAAAGCCGTGATGAACCGCGCCGAAGAGCACCTGCTGACCCTTGCGCCAGCGCAAGATGCCAAGGCGGTCGCTGGCCGCGGCATGTCCGCTCAGGTGAAGGGCCGGGCCCTTAGCCTGGGCAGCACCCGCTGGATGCAGGAGTTGGGCGTCGATCTCTCGCCTCTTGCCTCGCGAGCCCAGGAACTCGAAGACGAGGGCCGCACCGTGTCCTGGCTGGCCGAAGGCGCGCAACCCGCGCAGCTGTTGGGGCTCCTGGCCTTTGGCGATGCCGCCAAGTCCACGGCCAGGGAGGCAGTGGACAGCCTGCGCGAGATGGGTGTGAGGTCAGTGATGGTGACCGGCGACAACAAGGGCGCCGCGCGCGTGGCAGCCCACGCGCTGGGGATCACCGATGTCCGCGCTGAAGTGCTGCCGGCCGACAAGGCGCAAGTGGTCGCAGAACTCAAGGCGGGCGGCCAGGCGGTCGCCATGGTGGGTGACGGCATCAACGACGCACCGGCCCTGGCCGCCGCCGATGTGGGTTTCTCGATGTCCACCGGCACGGAGGTCGCGATGCATGCCGCTGGAGTTACCTTGATGCGGGGAGATCCCCGCCTGGTCGCCGACGCGATCGAGATTTCGCGCAAGACTTATGCAAAGATCCGCCAGGGCCTGTTCTGGGCTTTCATCTACAACGTGGTTGGCATCCCGCTTGCGGCGTTCGGACTGCTCAACCCCATGCTCGCCGGAGCCGCGATGGCGTTCTCCTCGGTGAGCGTGGTCGCCAATGCATTGACGCTGCGCCGCTGGAAGGGAAGGTCCACATGAAAACGATCAGCAATGGCATGAACATCGGGGAGGCTGCCGGGAAGGCGGGCGTCACGCCCAAGATGGTGCGCCATTACGAGTCGCTGGGTCTGTTGCCCAAGGTCCATCGCACCGAATCGGGCTACCGTGTCTATGGCGAGCCGGAGGTTCACACGCTGCGCTTCATCAAGCGCTCACGCGATCTGGGCTTTTCGATCCCCGAGATCAGCGATCTGGTGAAGCTCTGGCAGGACCGCAGACGGCCAAGCGCAAGCGTGAAGAAGGTGGCAACCGCGCACCTGGCGGAGCTTGATCGCAAGATCGAAGAGATGGAGTTCATGCGCAAGACCCTGAGGCATCTGATCCACTGCTGCCAGGGCGATGACCGCCCGGACTGTCCGATCCTTGGCGACCTTGAGAGCTTCGTCGCCCCCATCCCGGCGAATTCGAAGTTGAAGCCTCGGGCACTGAATGCCCCCGCGAAGCGAACAGGGTGAACGGGGATGGCTAAGACGCTTTTGGGCGCAGCAGAGCATACAGGGCCAGGATTCCCGCCAGGAGCCCGCCGGCCAATGCAGGGGCGTGCCAGTCGCTGCTGTACACCCGCAGGCCAACCAACACGACGCATGTAACGGTTCCCACAGCTGGCACCCAGCGTGGAATCTCAAAGCGGCCAGCAGGCTCACCCGGCCGGCCCTTCAGGATGAACAGTGCTCCGTTCACGACGGCAAAGACGGCCAGCAGCAGCAGCACGGAGGCCGAGGCCAGGTTGGCGATGCTTCCGAACATTCCCAGCGGCAGCAGCAGCGCCAGCAGCATGATGGCT
>CAZFKW010000102.1:0-1699 GCA_964519795.1 uncultured Ramlibacter sp.
AGTATGTGTCAGGAACTTTAGCCCAGAAGGGTGCTTCAAGCTGATCTGGCTTCTGGCCCCCGGTTCAGCAGCGCATACAGCAGGATGGCGCCAAACGTCGCCGTCCCGATGCCGCCCAGCGCAAACTGGCCGAAGCGCAGGGTGAAGTCGCCGGTGCCCAGAATCAGCGTGATGGCTGCAACGATCAGGTTCTTGTTGTCGGAGAAGTCAACCTTGTTGTCGACCCAGATCTTGGCGCCTGCCACAGCGATCAGGCCGAACACCACAATGCTGACCCCGCCCATCACCGGCAGCGGAATCGCCTGGATGACCGCGCCGAACTTGGGGCTGAAGCCCAGCACGATGGCGATCACACCAGCCACCACAAACATGGCGGTGGAATAGATCTTCGTTGCCGCCATGACGCCGATGTTCTCGGCATAGGTCGTCACGCCCGTGCCGCCCACGCCGCCGCTGACCATGGTGGCCACACCGTCGCCAATGAAGGCGCGGCCCATGTACTTGTCGATGTTGCGGCCGGTCATGGCCGTCACGGCCTTGATGTGGCCCAGGTTCTCCGCCACCAGGATGACGGCGACCGGCGCGATCAGCAGCATGGCATTGGCGCTGAACACCGGCGCTGAAAAGGAGGGCATGCCAACCCATGCCGCATTGGCCAGCCCGCTCAGGTCCATCGGCTTGCCAAGGCCCATCACGTTGGTGAGCAGTGCATAAATGATGGTGGCCACGATCAGGCCCACCAGGATCAGCAAACGCTGCAGCATGCCGCGCGTCAGCACCGCCACCAGGCCGACGGACACGAAGGTCACCAGCTGCATCCACGCGTCAAAGTTGCCCGCCGCCATGTTCTTGACCGGGATGCCTGCCAGGTTCAGGCCGATCACTGCCACCACGGCGCCGGTGACCACGGGCGGCATGAAGCGCTCGATCCAGCCCGTGCCCACGGCCTGCACGATGAAGCCCACCAGCGTGTACACCAGACCGCACGCGATGATCCCGCCCAGGGCGACGCCGATGTTCGCGTTAGGCCCCTTGCCCGCATACGCCGTCGCCGCAATGACCACGCCGATGAAGGCAAAGCTGGAGCCCAGGTAGCTGGGGACCCGCCCGCCGGTAATAACAAAGAAGATCAGCGTGCCGACGCCGCTCATCAGAATGGCGATGTTCGGGTCAAATCCCATGAGAATGGGGGCCAGGACCGTGGCGCCGAACATGGCAATGACATGCTGCACACCCATGGCGGCCGTTTGGGGCCAGGGCAGGCGCTCATCCGGCGCCACGACGGCGCCTTCGCTGGCAGGAACTTCGCGCCAGCGCGGAAAGAATGGTTCGTTCATGCTTCTTCTCCTCTTGTGGTTGGTGAGCCAGTTTAAATAGATATGTCCCGAAACAACAGATGGTTATTGGCAGGCGGCCTGCTTGCGGCGGTGGTGGCGCTTGCCGCCCTGGCTCTGGCACTGCTGGTGCCCTCCAGCGAGGAGCTGGCCCGTGAAGCTGAATCCCGGCTGGAGGAGGCACTCGGGGTCAAGGTCACCATCGGCTCGCTGCACTGGCGCCTGGTGCCCATGCCGGCCGTCGTGCTGCAGGATGTTGCGACTGTGCAGCCGCAGCCACTTCAGGCCCGGCGCATCACGGCACAGGTGCATTGGCGGCCCCTTCTCGGCAAGGTGCTGTCTATCGCGTCAGTGGATGTGGACGG
>CAZFKW010000102.1:1709-6019 GCA_964519795.1 uncultured Ramlibacter sp.
CGCTGCGGGCGTTTGAACGCACGGCGGCGGATGGCGGCGCTGCCGCGCAGGGCGCTGCTCCCGCGAATGCAAGCCTTGCCCCGATCCCGCTGGAAAACTTCCGCTTCACGGACCTGACCTGGATCTCGCGCCGCGGCATCCCCGTGGTGTATGAAGGCGAAGTCGGGTTCGACGAAGGCTGGCGGCCGCGCGTCCTGCAGGTGCGCCGGCCCGGACTCACGCCCCCCGCCCAGCTGACGGCCACGCGCCAGGGCGGCGAGGACCGCTGGAAGCTGGACGTGGTGGTGGGCGGCGGCACGGCGGCTGGTGAAGCGCGGCTCGCCACCTCGGACAAGGGCGAGCTGCGCGCCACCGGTGAACTGCAGCCAAAAGGTGTGGAAATTGCCGCAGCCGTGCAGGCCTTCAACCGGCGCCCGGTGATCTCGGGGCGCGTCTCGGGCAGCACCGCGCTCGAGACCCGGGGCAGCAATATTGCAGAGCTGGCGCGTTCGCTGCACACGCGGACGCGGTTCACATTGGCGCCCGCAACCGTGCTGCGGTTTGACCTGGACAAGGCCATCAAGTCATTCGGCAAGGAGCATGCGGGCCAGACGCAGCTGGAGTCATTGACCGGCCGGCTGGACACGCAGAATACCCGTGACGGCATGATCTTCACCTACACCGACCTCAAGGCGACGAGTGGCGCTTTGACGGCGTCCGGCAACGTCGTCATCTTCAACCGCAAGATCGAGGCAAAAGGCGCGGTGGACCTGGTGGACGGCCTCGTGGGCGCGCCCATCCAGGTGACCGGGACGCTCGACAAGCCCGATGTGTCGGTGCCCAAAGGCGCGGTTGCCGGCGCAGCCATCGGGACGGTCATCCTGCCCGGGATCGGCACCGCCATTGGCGCGCGGCTCGGTGCACTGTTTGGCAGCGGGCCTGATGTGCCGGCGTCCGGCCCCGCGCCGGCAAAACCTAAGCCGCCATCTTCGCCACAAAGGACGCAGTGGCCTGCAGGACCGCGGAGTCCTTGAGCACCCGGCGATGGCCCAGGCCCTGCGTGGCGACGAGCAGCGCACCTTCAATGGCCTCGCTGTAGGCTACACCATCGGCGAACGGGTTGATGCGGTCCTCCCGGTCATGCACGATGAGCGTCGGAACCTTGATGCGCGGCCCCACAGCCTGTGGCTCGAACTGCGGCATGAGCACGCCCTCAAGCGCTTCAACGCGCTCAAGCCGAACACATGGGCAAAAAGGTGTGTGTATGCATGGGGTGAAGCGGGCGGCGCAATCAACACGAGCCGCGCCGCCGGCAAGCCCCGGCTCAGGGCCCAGGCTGCTGCATTGGCTGCCAATGAATGCGCGACAACGGCGCCCACCGTGTGCCCGTCCTGCAGCAGCCGCGCCGTCACATATTCAATGACGCGGCCGAACTGCGGCAGGTTGCTGACAGAGCCCTTGCTGCGGCCATGCGCCGGCATTTCAACAATGACCGGCCGCATGCCCTGCGCGGACAGCGCGTCTGCCAATGCCAGCATCTGACCCGCATGCCCGCCCCAACCGTGGACCAGCAAGGCGACAGGGCCGTGCGGCGCGACAGGGCGCGAATAGACGGTGATGCCGGCCTGCTCGAACAGCCACTGCTCGATCTTCCAGTCGGGCGACCAGCTTCTGCGGCGGCTCATCCACCGGGGCGGAAGCGGCGTGCCGAACAGGCGCAGCGAGGCGCGTACGGCAAGCGCAGGCCACAGCCACTGCGAGGCGCCCAGTCCCAGGCGGAACAGGCGGATGCCGGGGCTGGCGCTGTAGAACGCCGAAGCGGCTTCAAGGGAGGTGCGGGTCATGGCGGGCCTTCAGAAAAAAATCCAGTCTTCATTGCTGCGCGGCAGGCTGCGCAGCGACTCGATGGCCGCAAGCACTGCGCGTGCGGCCAGGTACACCCCGAGGGCGGTCAAAACGATCAGCATGGGAACTTCCTTTCTTCGCACGCTTGTGCGAAATATGGGCAAACGGAAACGCGGTGATTCTTCATGGCTCAGTCTCGGATCTGGTAGCTCTTCTTCAGGCGCAGCCAGCTGGCCTGCGCCCGCTCTGCCGCACGAATGTCGCGCAGGAAGCGCGCATCATGCAGCAGGCCCATGGTCAAGGCGCAGATCTCGCTGACCAGTTGGTCGGGGTCGGTATCGGCGGCCAGGTGGCCTTCTTCCACCGCCTGCAGCACGGTGCGCCGCAGCGCAGCTCGCCAGCGCGTGACCTCGCTGAACAGCGTGTCGCGCAACTCGCCCTCGCGGTCGTCCAGCTCGAAGGCGCCGGCTGTATAGAGGCAGCCGGTTTCAACTTCCACATCGCGCATCCGCACGATCCAGCGCTGCACAATCTCGTCCAGCCGGGGCAGGCCCTTGGGCTTCTGCATGGACGGCACGAACACATCGGCCAGGAAGCGCCGGCCAAACTCCTCGATGACAGCCTTCTGCAAGGCCTCCCGCGAGCCGATGCGCGAGAACACGCCGCTCTTGGACAAGCCGAGCCGCGTGGCCACAGCCTGCAGCGTGATCGCCTCCAGCCCTTCAGCCGCAGCAATGTCGATCGCCGCGCCAACAATGGCGGCGCGGGTCAACTCGGCTTTCTGGGTTTTGGCGTCCATGAGCCGATATTAGCACAGTTGTGCGAAACAGTCAGCCAATAGCTGAAAGAATCTCCCCCCGGCACTCGCCGAAGCCAATTCGCGCATGCCCGGCCTTCTCGCACCAGCCCTTGAAAATCACCGCATCGCCATCCAGCAGGAAGGTGCGCTGCTCGCCGTTGGAAAACTCGATTGGCTTGCGCCCACCTTGCGCCAACTCGATGATCGCGCCAGCCTCAGGCTCTGTCGGCCCGGAGATGGTGCCAGTGCCCAGCAAATCTCCAGTCTGCAGGTTGCAGCCACCCACCGTGTGTTGCGCGACCATTTGCGCCACCGTCCAGTGCTGGTGCCTGAAGCTCGTGTGTGACAGCTTCTGCGGCGGCTGGCCTTTGCTGCGGTGTTGCGCGCTCTCGATGAAGACTTCAAGCTGTATGTCGAGCGCGCCATCCGCGCGGTTGTCTTTGGACTCCAGGTAGGCCAGCGGCTGCGGCTCATCAGCGCCTCGCGTCCACGCCTGGCGGTAGGGTGCGAGTGCCTCCATCGTCACGATCCACGGCGAGATGGTGGTGCAGAAGTTCTTGCCCAGGAACGGCCCGAGCGGTGCCATCTCCCAGAACTGGATGTCTCGGGCCGACCAGTCATTGAGCAGGCAGATGCCGAAGACATGCTTGCCGGCATCGTCGACCTTGATCTGCTCGCCTTGTGCGTTGCCGGTACCGATGAAGACGCCTAGTTCCATCTCGTAGTCGAGCCGCGCGCAGGCGCCGTAGACCGGGGCTGACGCACCGGGCGCCATGCTCTGCCCCATGGGCCGGCGGAACTTCTGGCCGCTCACGCCGATGCTGGACACGCGGCCGTGGTACGCGATGGGGATCCACGAGAAGTTGGCACCAATCGGGTCGTCCGGGCGGAACAGCTTGCCGACGTTGAGGGCGTGGTGGATGGAGGTGTAGAAGTCGGTGTAGTCGCCGATGCGGGCGGGCAGGGCGTATTCCACATCGGCCTGCGGGACGAGGCAGGCGCGCATGGCCTTGACCGTGGCTGGTGAGGCTGTGTCTTCAAGCAATGCGAAGAGACCGTGGCGCAAGGCGCTCCACGCATCCGGACCCATGGCAAAGAAGTCGTTAAGCGCGGGATGCGCGCAGGCGCGTGCTGCGCGTGCGGCAAGGCCCTTGAGCAACGGTGTATTTCCGCGAGCAGCAAGGTCAACGATCTGGTCGCCGATGGCGACGCCACCGCGGAAGGCCTCCTTGCGGCCCTTGCGTCGAAAGACGGCAAAGGGCAGGTTCTGGATGGGGAAGTCGCAGCCAGCGGCGTTGGCGCTGGCCAGCCAGCTTTTGCGGGTGGCGTCGTGGGTGTGGTTGAGTTGCATGGGTGCTCCGCTCGATCAGGCCGCCGTCGCCATCAACGCATCATCAAAAATCGCCACCGCCCGCGTCCACCCCGCCGAGGCCCCGCGGATCTTGTGCGGGAAGCAGGAGATAAAGAATCCGTCCGCCGGCAGCGCCTCCAGGTTGTGCAGCTTCTCGATGTGGCAGTAGCCGATCTCGCGCCCGGCCTTGTGCCCTTCCCAAATCACCATGACGTCCTTCGTCTGGGCGTAGCTCTTCGCCATGTGCTCGTAGTGCGCGTCCCAGGACCAGCAGTCGGTGCCGGTCACCCGGACGCCGCGCGAGGTCAAGTACAGCGTCGCCTCGCGCCCCATGCC
>CAZFKW010000102.1:6029-10877 GCA_964519795.1 uncultured Ramlibacter sp.
CATCACCGGTCTCGCCGTACTTTTTTGCCGTGTGCACAAACGGCGCATCCCAGCTCCAGGCATCGGTGCCTGTCAGCCGCACGCCACGCTCCAGCAAATACATCGTGGCCTCATAACCCATGCCGCAGCCCGCAGACACATAGTCGGGGTGGCCATAGCGCGAGCCGGCACGCGTGTTCACCGCCACGATCTCGAGCGGCTTGATCGTATGGTTGATGCGCTTGAGTTCGGCCTCCACGTC
Source organism: uncultured Ramlibacter sp. (assembly GCA_964519795.1). Classification (GTDB taxonomy): domain Bacteria; phylum Pseudomonadota; class Gammaproteobacteria; order Burkholderiales; family Burkholderiaceae_C; genus JACMQX01. The sequence continues at coordinate 6,271 of CAZFKW010000102.1, forward strand.
ATCGGCCGTCACCACATAGCCGTCGGGAAAGTGGCGGAAGTCCAGCTTCACGCCGGGCTGAAAGCACCACTCCAGTGGTACCTCGTGGATGGCGATGGCGCGCTCCTGGTGGCCCAGAGCCTTGTTCATGGTGCTGTGGAAGTGATACGGCGCGTCCAGATGCGTGCCGTTGTGGGTGGAAAGGTTCACGAGCTCAACAGCCCAGCCTTCGCCATCAGGCAAATCTTCCTTCTTCAGGCCGGGGAAGAACGGTTCGATCTGCTCGAAGGTGTTCTCATGCGTGAAGTACTGAATCTTCGGTGCGAAGGCCGGCGGGTCGGACAGCACGTCGTTTTCGAGGTAGATGGACAGGTCGACGAATTTGCGGGTCATGGTGAGGTTCTCCTTCTATGCGTTCAGGGGCTTCGACAAGCTCAGCCCGACCGGGGTTTGGTGAGTGCGGTGCGGTTTGGTAAAGGCACTCAAGCGTTCCAATGCACCATCGGCAGCCCCGCCACAGGCGAGCGGAAATACGGGATGCGGGTGCCCAGCAGGCTGCCCAGGTACACCGTTCGCAGGTCAGGTCCGCCGAAGGTAATGCTGGCCATCCAGGGCGCAATCGTGCCATGGGCGCGGCGCATGTCCTCTGCCGTCACCGTGCCGGCTTCCATCTTGCCGATCAGCGCAGCGCTGGCCTCCGGGTTGCCGTCATCCAGCAGGAGCCGCTTGTCGCCCTGCGGTGTCAGCGCAATCAACTGGTCCACCATCACCAGCGTGCACCACAGGTTGCCGTGCGAATCAAAGGCAATGCCGTCCGGGTAGCCGCCCAGGTTGGCCGGGCCGAAGACTTCGCGGTCGGTCAGCGACACGCCCCCCGCGCCTCCAGACACCCCGCCCGTGCCTTCCACCACGCGCATGCGCGAGATGCACGGCCCGGTGGTCTCCACGATGTAGAGCCACTCCTCCTTCGCATCCAGCCGAATCTCGTTGGTGAAGTAAAAGCCCTCCGCAACCACACGGATGCTTGAGCCCTCCACCACCGCGATGTAGCCGTCACGCACCCGGCTGGCCGCAGCCGTCGTCCACGGGTTGACGCGGGTGGACACGGTCAGCCAGATGCGGTCCTTCGAGTCGCGCAACACAAAGTTGACCTTGCCGATGGGCTGGCCGTCGATGCGGTCGTAGAGCGTGCGCGTGTCGCCCTCACGCGTCATGACTTCCAGCAGGTCGGTGCCAAAGTTGGAGATCAAAATGTCGCCATTGGCCGCGAATGCCATGCCGTTGGGCAGGGTTCCCTGCGTGAACTTCTCTTCAAACGCCTCCGCGGTTGCAGCCGCGTGCGTTGCAAAGCGCGTGTCGGCGCGCTGGCCAATGAAGGCCTGCTTGCCGTCCGCACCAATGCGCGTCACGCCGCCGCGTGCATCCGCTGCCCACAGCGTGCCGTCGCGCTCGGCCAGGATGCACTCGGGGCGCTGCAGGTCTTGCCCTACATACGAGATCGAAGCGCGGTCAACGGTAAAACCGTCCAATGGATTGGGAGTGTTCATTTGAGCAGGACCAGGCTGATTTGTGGAAACACGATGAGCAGAACCAGCACGGCCAGCATCGTGAGCGTGAACGGCGCCGTGCCGCGGAAGATGCCGCCGAGCGTGATGTCCACGCTGCGGCCCAGGGTGCTCTTGATGACATACGCACCACCGTGATCACGCCGAACCAGATCAGGTTCAGCCCAAACTGCTGCGCAATCGGCAGCATCAGCGGCAGCACGATGAGCATGATGGACGACGAGTCAATGATCGTTCCCAGCAGCAGGATGAGCACCACATAAATCACCAGGAACACCGCCACGCCAAAGCCTGCAGCGGCCATCCACTCCACCATGGCTTGCGGCGTGCCGCTCATGGCGAGCATGCGGGTGTAGATGTTGGCGCAGATGATGAGGAAGCTGACTGACACCGTCACATGCCCCGTCTCGGTCAGCACGCCCCAGAAGCCTTTCATGGTGAGCTTGCGCCGCACCACGGCGATCAGCAGCGCCATCAGCGCGCCCACGGCCCCGGCCTCGGTGGCAGTGAACAGCCCGGCATAGATGCCGCCCAACACAGAGCCGATGAGCAGGATGATGGGCACAACCTTCAGCGCCATCTCTGACAGCGGCATCATGTCGCCGGCATCAATCTCGCGCGGCTTGGCATCCACATAGACCATGCCGGGCTTGAAGCGCGCCATGAGAATAATGATGACCGAGAACGCAAACGCCAGCATGATGCCCGGCACAATGCCGGCGGTGAACAAGTCCCCCACCGACTGCTCCGCCAGAAAGCCGTAGAGGATCATCAGCAGGCTGGGCGGGATCAGCATGCCCAGCACCGACGAGCCCGCCACCACGCCCACCGCAAACTTGGGCTGGTAGCCAAAGCGCAGCATCTGCGGCACGGCCACGCGGGTGAACACGGCCGCCGATGCAATCGAGATGCCGGTGATGGCCGCAAACACCGCATTGGCCGCCACAGTCGCCACACCCAGCCCGCCGCGAATCCGGCGGAAGGCCTGGTTGGCCACGTCAAACGCATCCTTGCCTACATCCGCATACGCCACAAGGAAACCCGTCAGCACAAACAGCGGCACCACGCCAAAAATATGGCTGGAGATGGAGTCGTTCACCGCCTGCGCCAGCAGGTTGGCCGCAATCTGCACGTCGCCGCGAATCAGCCAAACACCCACAAAGCTCAGCAGCCCGAGCGTGATGGCTACATGCATGCCGGCGTAGATGAACACCAGCATGAGCACGAGAGAGCCCAGTGCAATCGCTACATTGCTCATGCGGAAACCTTCGTGCTGCGCGCTGCGGTGCATGCGTCCGCGCTGGCAATGCCTGCACTACGCCTGACGGGCGACCATACGGCGCTCATGCAGCAGCCCCCGGCGCAAAGCGCGACCGCAGGCGCAGCAGGTCCCGCCACGCCAGCAGCAGGAAGCACAGCGCCGTGACAGACAAGCCCGCCAGCGTGATAAGGCGGATCGGCCACACCGGCGCCTGGAAATCCCCCACCGCACCCACATACTCCTGGATGCGCACAGACTGTACCAGCGGCTCCCAGCTGGCCAGCAGGATCACCACCATCAGCGCGAAGCCGACAAGGTGAAACACCATGTGCAGCGCATCAGCCGCAGCCGGGCGTGACTTCTTCAACTGGTCCAGCAGCACGTCAGCCCGCGTGAAGCGGCCGGCGCGCAAGGTGTCGGCCAGCTGCAGAAACACGATGCCCACAATCGACAGCGACACCAGCTCCGTCACCCCGCTCACCGGCGCGGCAAACAGATTGCGGCCGAACACGTCAGCGTTGATCAGCACCATCAGCGCCAGGATCCACACCGTGCCCAGCGCATTCATGCCGCTGGTCAGGTGGTGCAGGCCTAAGGGCAGGGCGGTGCCATAGGAGTCAGCAGCGGGCTGATGGGGCTCATCAGGCGCCCCAGGCACCTCACCCGCAGGGCTTGCCTGCACTTACTTGCTCCAGTCGCGCGGCAGCTTGGGACCGGCCTTCACCAGGCTGGCCGAGTAGGCATTGAGCACCTCACCCGCCGGCAGCCCCTTGCTCTGCGCATCCGCAGCCCAGGTCTTGGCCACGGGCGACAGCGAATCAGCCCAGCGCTTGCGCTCGGCATCGCTCAGCTCGCTGACCTTGGCGCCGGCAGCCACCATGTTCTGCAGGTAGGTCGTCACCAGTGCGCTCTGCGCACGCGCATACTGCGCCGTCCACTCGTCACCCGCTTCGCGAATCGCCTTCTGCACTTCAGGCGGCATGCGGTCAAAGCGGCTCTTGTTGATGGCAATGCCGCCGGCAAACATGGCGCCAAAGTTCACCTTGGTCACATACGGCGCCACCTCATGCAGCTTGGCCGCCCAGGCGCCGGTGGTGAACACCGCCACGCCGTCGGACACACCGGACTTGATGTCTTCGTAGTAGCTGTTCAGCGTGCCGGCCACCGGCACAGCGCCGGTGCCGCGCACCCAGTTGGCCGCGGGGCCGGGCGCGCTGATCTTCTTGCCCTGAAGGTCCTCCACCTTGGTGATGGGGAACTTGCTCCAGATATGGTACGAGTCCAGCGCCATGCCGCCCAGGTAGGTCAGGCCGTTCTTGGTCCAGGCGTCGCCCATGCCGGGAATGGCCTTCTGCATATCGGCCACCGTCTTGCTCACGAGCTCGATGTTGTCGGTGCCGAAGGGCGTGTAGTATGAGATGTTCTGCAGCGGGAACTTGGGCGCCTCAAACACCGAGCTGACAATGCCCACATCGGCCACGCCGTCGGCAATGCCCTTGGACTCGCCGCCGAGCTTGACCAGCGTGCCGCCATAGGCCTTGGTCCATTCGATCTTGTACTTGCCGCCGGCAGCAGCCAGGCGCTTGTCCACCTCGGGGATGAAGGTCTCGTCCAGCGTCTTGACCCACAGGAACACCGGCGGGTGGCCGGCAGCGGCTGTGAGCTTGATGACCTGCTGCGCGCTGGCGGCAGAGCAGGCCAGGCCGAGGGCGGCAAACAGCAGGGTGAGGCGGAAGTTGCGTGGGGTCATGGTTGTCTCCAGGAGTTATGAGGGGGATGCTTTGCTTCGGGAACGGGAAACC
>CAZFKW010000103.1:0-8505 GCA_964519795.1 uncultured Ramlibacter sp.
GCGCCGATGCTCAGGGAGTTCCTGGCGTCCAATCCCGGCCTCACCCTGGACATTCAGTATTCGGACGAGCCCCCCGACATCCTTGAGCAGCGGCTGGACGTCTATGTGCGTATCGGCGAGCCGCGGGACTCCCGTGTCGTTGCCAAGCCCCTTGCCGGATCCAGGCGTGTGACCTGTGCATCGCCTGCGTATCTTGCCAGGCATGGTGAGCCCCGCTCCATCGGGGAACTGCAGGACCACGACAGGGTCGCCCTGCTGCTGAACGGAAAGGTCCGACCCTGGACCTTTCTGGCTGGAAGTGAAGAGGTCAGCCTGTTGCCGCGAGGCAAGCTGACCGTCAACTCGGGGGTTGCGCTCAGGCAGGCGGCTCTGGCCGGAGTCGGGCTGATCCAGTGCAATTCGATCCTGGTGGCGCCTGACCTCGCAAGCGGTGACCTCAGGCCGGTGCTGGATGATTTCTCCGCACCCAGCGAAGGCCTTTACGCTGTATTCCTGGAGAACCGCCGAATGGTTCCGCGCGTCCGGGTCACCGTGGAGTTGCTGGAAGGGATATTCCAGGCGTACCGTGAGCCGCTGAACCATTCGCCGCCGCAGGCAGGCTGAAGCGCGTCAGTCGGCCTTGATCTGCCGCTTGTCGACGATGGCCTTCCATTTGGCGGTACTCGTGCGGACAAAGTTGCCCATCTCGGCCGGGCTGCCCGCCCAGGGCGTGCCGCCCAGCTCTGCCAGCCGCTGGCGGACGGCCGGATCGTTGACGGCGGTCCGCACCGCCTGGTTGAGCTTCTGCACCACGGGGGCGGGCAAGCCTGCCGGTCCTGCTATGCCCAGGAACGAGGAGGCTTCGTAGCCCGGGATGGTTTGTGAAACCGCTGGAACGTTGGCAAGTTGCGGCAGCCGTTCTGCGGACGTTACTGCCAGCGCCCGCAACCTGTTGGCCTGCAGTGATGGCTGAACCACTGAGTAGGTGTCGAACATCACATCCAGGCGCTCCGCCAGCAGTTCCGTGAGTTGCTGGGCACCGCCGCGGAACGGCACATGCGTCATTTCAATCCGTGCTTCGCTGCTGAACACCTCGGTTGCCAGGTGGAAGAGCGAGCCGTTGCCGGGCGACGGGAAGTTCAGCTTGCCGGGATTGGCGCGCGCCGCCTGTACAAGATCTTCAAGGGTCCTGAGCTTCGAGTTGGCCGGTACGACGACCACCAGCGGGTAGGAGACGATGGTGCTGATCCACGAGAAATCGTTCTGGGCGTCAAAGGGCAGCTTGGGCAGTACGGCTGCCTGTGCGGGGAATGCGCCGCTCACCAGGCTCAAGCGGTATCCGTCCGGTGGCGCCTTTGCGACGGAATCGTTCGCAAGGAGTCCTCCCGCACCGCCCTTGTTTTCAATGATGACTGGCTGGCCCAGTGTCTCGGACATCTTCTGGCCCACAATGCGCGCGACGATGTCGGCGTTGCCCCCAGGGCCGAATCCGACGACGAGCGTGACGGGCTTGTCGGGGTAGGTCTGCCCCGTCGCCGTGGCTGCGGCCAGGGCGGTGAGCAGGGAAATTGCAAGTCTCGAACAATGCTTGAACATGGGGTCTCCTATTTGAATCTGTAGAGCACGGCGGGGTTGTCAACGAGAATCTGTTTTCTCAGCGCATCGTCTGGCACCCAGCCGGCAAACGCATCCAGCAGGTCACCATCGTTTTGCATGTCGTCGTACTGATTGACATGCGGCCAGTCTGTTCCCCAGACGATCCTGTCAGGACGGGCACGGACGATCCCGTCAACCAGCGGCTTCATGTCGTCCCACGGTTGATCCTGGGAGGAGGTCCTGTGAAGCGCGGAGACTTTGACCCAGCACCGGCCCGTATCGAGCATTTCGAGCAATGCCTGGTAGCCCGGGCTCTGGACGCCTTCATCCGCGCGGACACGGCCTACATGGTCAATGACGATGGTGTTCCCCAGGTCGAGCAGCCTGGTCTTGAGGGCGGCAAGCTCCGCGCTTTGCCCCACATGCACGGCGATGTGCCAGTCAAATGGCCTGACATTCGCGGCAATCGCTTCAAGCGAGTCAAAGCTGGCAGTCCCCTTGACCACCGTGCTGAGTCGCGTGCCGCAGAAGCCTGCATCGTCCAGCCGCCTGAGATCGGCCTGTGATGTGGTCGCGTCAGTGACGGCAACGCCCCGAAGCCTGTCGGGGTGGGCGCGTACGGCAGCCTCGGAGACCCGCGTATCGGTGCCGTAGGCGCTGGAGTGCACCACGACACCGCGTTCGATCCCCAGGACATCAAGCATGCCGATCAGGGAAGAGACGGGTGCCTCTGGCGGCGTAAATGAGCGATTGGGCGACAGCGGGTACCGCGCGTAGTTGTCAAAGACATGCACATGGGCGTCGCATGCGTGCGCGGGAGGCGTGTAGGCCGGAGTCCGCGTCAACGGGTCGGGGGGAAGGCAGGGGCGGGTCATCGTGTTTTGTCTCCTCGGGCAATTATTTGCCGCTTGTTGCCTGCTTCAGTGTGCCGTCTTGGCAAAACCGTTGTTGCTTTACGGCAGTACGGATGACCGGTACACAATCCCTTGATGCCGCCCGAACCACCTGAGCTTTCGTCCGTGTCGTCCGCCCGCCTGCTGGCGCTGGCGGTTGCCCTGTCCATGGGCGCGGCCGTTTCGCTGGGCGTGACGCGCTTTGCCTATGGCCTGCTGCTGCCGACCATGCGCCTGGATCTGGGTTGGTCGTACACCCTGGCCGGGGCCATGAACACGGCCAATGCGCTGGGCTACCTGCTCGGTGCGCTGGTGACGCCGTGGCTGCTCAAGCGGCATGGGCCGGCGGCGCTGTTGCTCTGGGGCGCCGTTCTGGCCAGCGTGTTCATGGGATTGAGCGGTTTCTTTACCGGGGCCGTTCCGTTGCTGGCGCAGCGCCTGCTGGCTGGTGTGGCCAGTGCCTTTGTGTTCATTGCCGGCGGGCTGCTGGCGGCGCGGCTGGGTGCGCTGCAGCCGTCACGCAGCGGCCTGCTGCTGGGGCTGTACTACGGGGGCACCGGCATGGGCATCACGCTGTCTGCCCTGCTGGTGCCTGCCGTCCTGGACGCTGCGCGGGACGTGCCGCATGGCTGGGCCTGGGCGTGGTGGGCCCTGTCTGCGGCCTGCTTTGCGGCCACCGCTGCACTGCTGTGGCCTGCCAGGCTGATGACGGAGCCGGCTGTTGCGGCGCCGGGCGCGGCCGGATCAACGGGCGCGGCCCGGCAACAGTTCCAGTGGCGCGCGTTCGGCTTTGGCCTGGCGGCCTATGGCATGTTCGGGGTCGGCTACATCGGTTACATGACCTTTGTGATCGCGCTGCTGCGCGAGCAGGGCGCGGGCACCGGCAACATCACGATGTTCTACGCGTTGCTGGGGCTGGCGGTGATGGCCTCGTCGCGCATCTGGGCTGGCCTGCTGGACCGCTTCAGGGGTGGCCAGTCGCTGGCCATCCTCAATGCGCTGCTGGGCGTGGCAACCATTGTGCCGGCGCTCACCTCTTCCTTCCGGGTGGTGCTGCTGTCGGGGCTGGTGTTCGGGGGCGTGTTCCTGTCCGTGGTGGCATCCACCACAGCGCTCGTGCGGCACAACCTGCACCAGGCGGGCTGGGCCGCGGGCATCAGCGCCTTCACCATCGTGTTCGCGGCCGGGCAGATCGTGGGACCGACGGTGGTCGGCTGGATTGCCGATGGACCCGGCGGGCTGGCGCGCGGGCTGGTGTTCTCGGCGCTGGCTTTGTGGGTTGGGGCCCTGCTGGCATGGCGGCAGGGCGCACCTGGTGATGCGGTGGCGACGCAGCCGGGGGCCTGAGCCGGCGGCTCCCGGGCCGGCCTCCGGCGTGCGGTCCCGCATATGGACAGCTCCCGCCGGGCGGCAATGACAGGCTTGCGGCCTTGTCCTACAGGACGCTTCGCCAGTGACTGATCACTTCATGCCTGTGTCATCAATAGCATCCAGTATGGCTTTCATCAATGCGACTCCATGGAGTTGCCAAGGAGAGATAAATGCTGAAATACGCTCTTGTTTTTGCGCTGGTGGCCGTTGTTGCCGGTGCGCTTGGTTTCACCGGCGTTGCTGCCGGGGCGGCCGGCATCGCCAAGATCCTGTTTGGCCTGTTCCTCATCCTGGCGGTGGTGTTCGTCGTGCTCGCTGCGCTGGGTATTGGCGCCGTCCGGAAGGCGCTGGACTGACCATGACCAGCTTTGCAACCACTCCCGGCAATACGCGGCATGATGTGCTGCGCAACGCCCTGAACAGCCCGATGGTGCGGGTGCAGCGGATCATCCAGGTCACCCGCTCGTACTGGTGGCCCTCTGTGGAGCCGGCCAGGCCGGCGCTGCCCCTGATTGGTCCGGGCGGCCGGCCGCTCAAGCGGAACCGGCAGGGCGTCAGCTGACGCCTGCCCGCGCGGTTTCCCCTCGGTTCCTTTTTTTGCCCGTTTTCCTTGCCGTGATGCCACGGCCCATTTGCCATGCATGTCTCCAGCATCCACCTGACGCTCCAGTACCAGCTCGCTGGCGCGGCGCACTTCTGCTTCAACATCGAGGCCGCCAGCATGCCGCTGCAGCGCGTTGTGTCGGAGGCCGTGACGCTGTCTCCGCCCGTCAGCGCGCACCACTACAGCGATCCCAACAGTGGCAACCGCTTCATCCGGTTCGATGCGGATGCCGGGCCGCTGGAAGTCAACTACCAGGCCACGGTGGAGCTGCAGCCCCAGGCGCCCGCCGAAGACCTGCCTGAGGTGCCGGTCAGCGAGGTTCCGGACAACGTGCTGCGCTATCTCATGCCGTCTCGCTACTGTGAGTCCGACGTGATGAGCCGCAGCGCGCAGCAGATTTTCGGCCGCATGGCGCCGGGCTATGAGAGGGTAAAGGCAGTGACCGAGTGGGTGCGCGATTCCATCGTGTACCTGCCGGGCTCCACCATCTCGACCACGACGGCGCAGGAGGTGTTTGTGCTGCGTGCCGGGGTGTGCCGCGACTTTGCGCACCTGGGGATCACGATGTGCCGCGCGCTGAACATTCCGGCCAGGCTGGTGGTGGGCTATGTGAACTTCGAGGAGCCGCCCCAGGACTTCCATGCGATCTTCGAGGCCTGGCTGGGCGGGCGTTGGGTGCTGTTTGACCCCAGTGGCATGGCACCGGTGGATCGCCTGGTGCGCATCGGCACTGGGCGCGACGCGAAGGACGTGGCATTTGCAACCATCTTCGGTCCAGCCATGATGACATCCAAGACGGTGACCGTTGACGAGAGCGACAACGGCGAGGCCGGCCCGCCTGTCACCATTGCGCAGCCGACCGATGCCCACGGGACCGGGCGGATGGATGAGCAGGCGGAGCAGCCCGTCGCCGAGACGACCGCCTGACGGCGACGGTGCCCGGTTGAAGCTTTGCTGCCCGCCAATGGGCAGGCTGCGAAGCCGGGCGGTGCGGCATCAAGGCTGTTTGGGGCCGGGTGGATGGGACGCTGACTTGAGGTGGTGCCGCTGCTCCTTCAGCAGGACATCCATGATTGACCTCACGATGGCGCGGTTGCGCGCATCAAGCATGCGCCAGTCCTGCTGGAGCGACGATTCTTCATGGCTGAAGGCGGCCCGCTTCTGTGCGGCGGTGAGCGGCGGCGTCAGGCCGGTGTCGATGCGCGTGGTCATTTCGTCGGCCGGGTCAATGCCCCAGCGAAGCCAGTCTTCCGGAACGTCAAGCCAGCGCGCAAGGACCTGGAGTTTGTCCTGCGTGGGAACGGACATGCCCTTGAGCCATTTGCGCGCGGCATGCGAGCTGACGGGGTCGCCGCGCCAGCGCAGGTTGAACTCGCGTTCCAGCACCGTGGCGCTGGGCTTTTTCTTGCGCTTTTCAAGTGACTCTTCAAGACGCTTGGCGAAGCCTTTGGTGTGATCTTTTTTACCATGTGTAGTCATGGGGCAACGCTATCACAGGGGCACTGTGACGTTATGCCCTTGGTTTTCAAAAAACCTAGACTTTAGTCTAAAGAACTCTTTTAGTCACGCGTTTTTGTGAGGCCCGCGCAGGTGTCCCGTGCGGTTCAATTCCTGTACGAAGGGTCGAGCCGCTCAGCCTTGCGGATCAGCGAGGGCCAGGCGAAGGCGCCGCCCAACCCGCCGCTCTGCACGCGCGAGGCTTCGGGCGCGCCCTTGATGATGGCCGGGTTCACCTGCGTCAGCTCGCCGCCGGCCTGCGCGTCGATCTGGATGCGGCAGGTGTTCTCGAAGGTGTACATCGCGAGGAAGGCGTCGGCAATGGTCTTGCCAACGGTGAGCAGGCCGTGGTTGCGCAGCACCAGGAAGTTGGCGCGGCCCAGGTCTGCCTGCAGGCGCGGCTTTTCCTCGTCGCGGAAGGCCACGCCTTCGTAGTCGTGGTAGGCCAGCGAGGCCAGCACAAACGTGGACTGCTGGCTGATCGGCAGGATGCCGTTCTTCTGCGCGCTCACGGCCACGCCGGCGCGCGTGTGGGTGTGCAGCACACAGCCGGCGTCGTGCCGCGCCTCATGCACGGCACTGTGGATGACGAAGCCGGCCGGGTTGACCGGGAAGGGGCTGTCGTGCAGCTTGTTGCACTGCATGTCGACCTTGACCAGGCTGGACGCAGTGATCTCGTCAAACATCAGGCCGTAGGGGTTGATGAGGAACTGGTGCTCCGGCCCGGACACCGACTCGGGCAGCTTGGCGCTGATGTGGGTGAAGATCAGGTCGCTCCAGCCGTAGTGCGCAACCAGGCGGTAGCAGGCGGCCAGGTCGCAGCGCAGCTGCCATTCTTCAGCGCTGACGACTTCTTTCAGTGACGGGATATGCATGTGGGCGTGTGCCTCCGGAATTCGCTCGGGCTCGTGCCGGTGTGCTCGCGGAACACTCGGCTGAAGTGCGAGAGGTTGTTGAAGCCCCAGGACAGGGCAATGTCGGTGATGGCACGCGGGCCGGGCGCGTCGTGCCCTGTGGCATGCCCGCTGCCCTGCTGCAGCTCGCGCACGCAGGCCTCCAGCCGCTGGCGCAGGATGTAGCCGGCCAGGGTTTCGTCTTCGTCGGCAAAGGCGTTGTGCAGGTGGCGCTTGCTGCAGTTGAGCGCCAGGGCGATGCGCTCGATGGACAGGGCCGGGTCGCGCAGGTGGCGGTGCACATAGCCGCGGATGCGGTCCTTCAGCGCCTCCAGCTGGGTGACGCCGGTCTCGCGGCCGGCCAGCTCCAGCAGCGACAGGCGCACCAGCTGCACGATCAGCTCGCCGGCGCCGCGCGCGGTCGCCTCGCTCATGCTGGGCAGCTCCTGATAGGTGCTGCGCATGGTCTCCAGCGCCACGCGCGAGATGCCGCTGGCACCGCCCACATGGCGTGCCATCAGGGGTTCCAGGCGCATGCCGCGTTCCAGAACCTGCTCTTTCGGCAGCATGACGATGAGATGCTCGCAGCGCTCCGGGTTGGCGATTTCGTAGCTGCCCGTGGTGTCGTAGATGGTCCAGCCGCCGGTGCGCACCCAGGTCTGGCGGCCGTGCTGCTCGACGCTGGCTGTGCCCTGCCAGGGAGCGACGATCTTGAGGTAACCGGTGTCGCTCCCGCGGGCCAGGTGCGGCGTCTTGAGCACGCGGTGGCGGTTGGCCTCCAGCTTGGTCAGGATGACATCGCCTGCCCGGGAGGCTGCCATGTGGCCGTCAAATTTGGTATCGCCATACAGGTCGGAGTCCAGCCCGCCGAAGTGCCTGAACACCCACTCGCGCCATTGCGGTGCCCGGTCGCGCGGCGCGACGTCGTCGGTGGTCATCACCGTGGAGGCGGTCATGGAGGGGCTCCGGTGGATGGGTGGTTTCCTGATTATGGGCGCTGCTTCCTGCCCTGTGATCTTCAAGGGTTGGGGGTAAACCCTGAACGCAGTGCGCGTGCAATCAAGCAATCTGTGCACTCCCGGCACAGCGCGATGCTGCGGGCATTTCTAACATCCCGGTATCGGGGCCCATTGCCCACATGAAGGAGACTCACATGGTTCAGCAGACAACAAGGCGGCAGGTGATCAAGGGCGCGGCGGCAGCCGTCGGCGCCATGGCGGTGGCACCGCAGCTGATGGCGCAGGCGGCGCCCGTGCGTATCGGCTACTCCATGGCCCGTACCGGCCCGTGGACCGGCGGCGCGCAGGTGAGCCAGGAGCCCAACTACCTGCTCTGGGCCGAGCAGCAGAATGCCGCAGGCGGCCTGGACATCAAGGGCGTGCGCCGCAGGATCGAGCTCATCAGCTCAGACGACCGCAGCGACACCGAGACCTGCGTGCGCACCTACGAGAAGCTCATGGGCTCCGACAAGGTGGACCTTGTGCTGCCGCCCTGGGGCAGCAACGCCAACTTTGCGGTGGCACCGCTGGCCAACCGCTTTGGCTACCCCTTCCTGGCACCAACGGCGTTGTCACGGCGGCTGGTGGAGATGAAGCTGCCTTACTTCTTCCTGCTGCTGCAGCAGCCTGCGCCGATGATGGGCGCGCTGGTGGACATGCTCAAGGCCAACGGC
>CAZFKW010000103.1:8546-10857 GCA_964519795.1 uncultured Ramlibacter sp.
GTGAAGACAGTCGCCGTCATTTATGTGGACGACCTGTTTGGCCTGGAGAACTATGCCGCCTTCAAGGTGGCGCTGCAGGGCACGGGCATCAACATGGTGGAAGACAAGAGCTACCCCGGCGGCGTGAAGGACCTGTCGCCGGTGCTGCGCTCCATCAAGGACAAGAACCCCGATGCCTTCGTGGGCCTGACCTACCCGCCTGACACCATCCTCGCCAGCAAGCAGGCCAAGGAAGTGGGTTTCAACCCGAAGTTCTTCTACGCATCGGTCGGTACGGCGTTCCAGCTGTACCGCAACGTAATGACGCCTGCCGGCGCCGAAGGCGTGATCGGCATGGGCTCGTGGAACAGCAAGACCAGCCCTGGCGCCAAGGCCTACTTTGATGCGCACACCAGGAAGTTCGGCGGCAAGGAGCCGGACCGCTGGGCCAGCGGCGCCTGCTGGGCGGGGCTGGAGATTTTGACCAACGCCTGCGCGAAGCACGGCCTGCACAAAAAGGCCATCCGCGACTATGTGGCCAACACGACGCACAAGACCATCATTGGCGACATCAAGTTCACCGGCAGCGAGAACACCGCCACGCCGGGCACGGTGAGCCAGTGGCAGAACGGCGAGTTTGAAGTGGTGTGGCCGCCGAAGCTGGCGACTGCGAAGCTCAACGCGAACAAAGCGGCGTGGAAGTAACCCGAACAGAGCCGTCTGAAGTAACCCGAACGAGGTCATCTGGAAGTAACCCGAACGAGGCCGCCTGAAGTAACCCGAACGAGGCCATCTGGAAGTATTTCGCTGACCCCCACTCCGTTCGGGCTGAGCTTGTCGAAGCCTTCACACCATCATCGCGTGAAGGCTTCGACAAGCTCAGCCCGAACGGAGTGAGACAAGGTCAGCCCGAACGGAATGATTTGCGCGCCGCGTGTAGTCACCTATGTCCCTAGCAGCCTGGTTAGAACTCATCGCCTCCGGCCTGATCACCGGCGGAATCTACGCGCTCGTCGCGCTGGGGCTCAACCTCCAGTATGGGCTCATGCGCATCCTGAACATTGCCCATGGCGAGTTCCTGATGGTGGGTGCCTACCTGACCTGGATGGCGCAGACCACGCTGGGCGGCGAATCGTGGTGGATGCCGCTGGTGATGGTGCCGGTGTCTTTCATGATCCTGATGGTGCTGGGCCTTGTGATCCACAAGCTGTGCTTCGCCCGGCTCAACGCCACCTCGCCCAACCTGGACATCTTTGAGGCGCGCGGCCTCATGGTCGCGTTCGGCCTGATGTTCCTGGTGCAGAACTTTGCCTCTTACATGTGGGGCGGCGACCTGCGCGGCTATGACTTCCTGACCGAGCCGGTGAAGATCGGCAATACGCAGTTTGCCGGCAACAAGCTGCTGGTGTTTGCGCTGGCGCTGCTGTTCAGCGCCGCGCTGATTGTGCTGCTGCGCATGACGCTGCTCGGCAAGGGCGTGCGGGCGCTGATGCAGTCGCCAGTCGGCGCGCAACTGGTCGGCATTGATACCAGGCGGCTGCACCCGATGATGTTCGGCATCGGCCTGGGCCTGTCGGGTGTGGCCGGTTGCCTGCTGTCCATGGCCTACACGATCTCGCCTGCGATGGGCGAGCCTTATACCGTGACGGCGTTGATCGTCATCACGCTCGGCGGCTTCGGCAGCATGGGCGGGGCGCTCGCGGGCGGGCTGCTGCTGGGTGTGATTGAGGCGCTGGGTATGCACTTCACCAACCCGTCGCTCAAGGCCTTGCTGTCTTACGTGGTGTTCATTGGCGTGCTGCTGCTGCGGCCCGAGGGGCTGTTTGCCAGGAAGACGCGCAAAGCATGACCTCCCGGCAAATCCTCATGCGCGACTTCCTCGTGCTGTTCGGCCTGACCGGATGGGCGCTGTCCCTGCCGTATTACGGCAGCGAGTTCGTCGTGTCGATGGCGCTGACCTGCCTGATGTATGTGGCCCTGTCGTCCAGTTGGGGGCTGTTCTGTGGCAGCACGCGCTACCTGTCGCTGGCCACCTCGGCCTTCTTCGGCATTGGCGCCTACACGAGCGCGCTGGCCCTGGACAAGCTGCCCTGGCTGCAGTGCATTGCGCTGGGCGCAGCCATTGCCACGTTGGTGGCGGTGGTCATGGGCGCGGCCGTGCTGCACCTGCGGGGCACCTACTTTGCGGTGCTGACCTTTGGCATGACGGAGCTGATCCGCCATGCAATTACCTACTTCGAGAAGAGCGTGACCGGCACAGTGGGCCGCGTGCTCACGGTGGTGCCTGAGCGCGACACCATCTACCTGACCGTGCTGGGTCTCGCGGTGCTGT
>CAZFKW010000104.1:0-10758 GCA_964519795.1 uncultured Ramlibacter sp.
GTGATGGCGTGTTTGGCGCAGAGGCTGCGGCGCAGCACTACTACCGCAAGCCAGCGGCAAAGCTCACAGCGTATGAGTCCGCCCGCCTGTCGGTGATGCTGCCCCGGCCCAAATACTTTGAGAAGATCCCCAAATCCGGCTACCTGGCCAGCCGGGCATCCACCATCGTTGCGCGGATGGGGGATGTGGAGCTGCCGTGACATGCCATGACATGCCGGGCCCCAAGACTGTCATTGCGGGCCTGACCCGCAATCCATCCTGGCATTGACGAAGCACCTGTTCACGCCCCCATGGATCGCGGGTCAGGCCCGCAATGACAGCCGGTATCATCGCGTGAATGCTTGCCAAGATCATGAGCCTGTTCCTGCTCGGACTCATCCGCGTCCGCGCAGGCCCGATGGTATGGCTCGCCGCCCAAGGCGGAGCAGCGCATCTACTTTGCCAACCACCAGAGCCATGCCGACCTGGTCATGATCTGGGCCGCACTTCCCGAAGAGCTGCGCAGCATCACGCGGCCCATTGCCGCCAGGGACTACTGGACGAGTTCGCCGTTCAAGCAATGGATCACCACTGCGGTGTTCAATGCCATCTATGTGGACCGTGCCGGTCCCAGGAGGGACCCCTCCGGCAGTTCTGGCGACCAGGACCCGCTGGAGCCGCTGATCGAGGCGCTGACCAATGGCGACTCCATCATCCTGTTTCCGGAAGGGACCCGCGGCAATGCCGAGGAGCCTCAGCCTTTCAAGGCAGGGCTGTACAACCTGGCTATGAAATTTCCGGACGTGGTGCTGGTGCCGGCCTGGATCAACAATGTGCAGCGCGTCATGCCCAAGGGCGAAGTGGTGCCTGTGCCCATCCTGTGCTCCGTGACCTTCGGGGCGCCAGTCAAAGTCGAGCCGGGTGAGGAACGCAGGCCCTTTCTTAATCGCGCACGACTGGCCGTGATGGCCCTGAGGGACGTATGACCACCGCTTGCAGCCATGGCTCGGGCAAGGGCATCGACAGGCCCGCAACATGAGCATCAACCAGTTCCTGCGCAACATGACAGCCACCGAGCAGGTGGGCGCGCTGTTCCTGATCGTTTTCGGCATTCTCATCGCCATCAGCACCTGGAACTTCATTGCCATGCTGCGCGAGCGCGGGGAGGACGAAAAAGGCCTCAAACGCCTGGCTGAGCTGAGCTACTTTGCCGGGCTGCTGCGCAGTTCATGGTTCATGGTGCTTGTCTTCTGGGTCGGATGGGTTCTGGGTGACGTGGTGGCGACGGTGTTGTTCGCGCTGATTTCCTTCTTCGCGCTGCGCGAGTTCATCACGCTCTCGCCGACCCGGCGCGGCGACCACCGCAGCCTGGTCCTGGCGTTTTTCGTGGTGCTGCCCCTCCAGTTCTGGCTGGTCGGCACCCGGCACTTCGACCTGTTCACCGTGTTCATCCCCGTCTATGTGTTCCTTGCGATCCCGGTAGTCAGCGCGCTGGCCAATGACCCCGAGCGCTTCCTGGAGCGCAACGCCAAGCTCCAATGGGGCATCATGGTTTGCGTCTATGGCATGAGCCATGTGCCGGCACTGCTGCTGCTGCAGTTTCCGGGCCATGCGGGCAAGAGTGCCTTCCTGGTGTTCTTTCTCGTCTTCGTGGTGCAGACCTGCATGGTGGTGCAGCATATTGCGGGGCGGCAACTCAGGCGCACGCCGCTCGCGCCACGCGTGAGCCAGAGCTTCAACTGGGCCAGCTGGGGCATCGGCGTGGCAGTGGCCAGCTTCCTGGGCGGACTGCTCGCAGGCATCACGCCCTTCAAGCCGGCGCAGGCAGTGGCCATGGCCATCATTGCCTGCATCGCAGGCTCAATGGGCCACCTCGTGATGAAGGCCCTCAAGCGCGACCGCGGCGTCAGCAACTGGGGCAAGCAGGGCATGCCTGGCGTGACGGGTGCCAGTGGGTTGCTGGACAGGGTGGATGCACTGTGTTTTGCGGCGCCGATCTTCTTTCATTCGGTTCGCTGGTACTTCGGCGTCTAGCAGGGCAGCATGATGAGAATCCTGGGCATCGATCCCGGTTTGCAGACCACCGGATTTGGCGTGATCGATGCGGACGGCCATGCCCTGAGCTACGTTGCCAGCGGCACCATCAAGACCACGCAAATTGCCACCGGCAACCTGCCCGCGCGGCTGAAGGTCCTGTTTGACGGCATCAACGAAGTGTCCGCCCGCTACCAGCCGGAAATCGCTGCGGTGGAGATCGTCTTTGTCAACGTCAATCCACAGGCCACGCTTCTTCTTGGCCAGGCACGTGGTGCGTGCGTGACCGCGCTGGTGTCATGCAACCTGGCCGTCGCGGAGTACACGGCACTGCAGATGAAGAAGGCCGTCGCCGGCTATGGCAAGGCCGGCAAGCCCGAGGTGCAGGAGATGGTGATGCGCCTGCTGAAGCTGCCCGGGCTGCCGGGCAAGGACGCCGCTGACGCGCTGGGCCTGGCCATTACCCATGCGCATGTGGGCCGGGCCATGGGCAGGATTGCCGCAGCGGCGGACGTGCAACGCAAGAGCAGCGGGATGTACAAGGGCGGACGGACCTACTGACCAGGCGCTCCTGCCTGGTCATGCCCGGCGTGATGAACCTCTGGCTTTGGGAAACTAAGCCATGCGTTCAATGAACAGCACGGCGAAGAAGCACAAGCCCGCAATCACCATCCATTTCAGGATGACGAGCCCGAAACGCCTGAACCGTTCCTGGCCGGTGCCTGCGTAGAACGCAAAGCTGACGGCCGCCGCCACCAGCAGCAGCATGAGCACCCAGCGGAACAGCAGCATCGCAGTGGCCTACCAGGCGCGCGCCGGCGTGGCGAAGCCGCCGGGCGCCTTCTTCTCGTCTTCAAAGGTGACGACTTCGAAGGCATCCTGGCGCGACAGCAACTCGCGCAACAGCTTGTTGTTGAGCGCATGGCCGGAGCGGAAGGCACTGTAGGCGGCCAGCAGCGGCTTTCCGATGAGGTAGAGGTCGCCCATGGCATCGAGGATCTTGTGCTTGACGAACTCGTCGTCATAACGCAGGCCATCGCTGTTGAGCACGCGGTAGTCGTCCATGACGATGGCGTTGTCCAGCCCGCCGCCCAGGGCCAGGCCGTTGGCCCGCATCATCTCCACGTCCTTGGTGAAACCGAAAGTGCGGGCGCGGGCAATGTCCTTCATGTAGGAGCCCTTGCTCATGTCGAACTCCACCCGCTGGCCGGTGGAGTCCACGGCCGGGTGGTCGAAGTCGATCTCGAAGCTGAGCCTGTAGCCATGATAGGGGTCCAGGCGCGCCCACTTGGCGGCTGCGCCTTCGCCCTCGCGCACGTCCACCGGCTGCAGTACGCGGATGAACCGCTTGGGCGCCTTCTGCAGTTCAACCCCTGCGCTTTGCAGCAGGAAGACGAACGACGCGGCGGAGCCATCAAGAATGGGGACCTCTTCTGCCGTGATGTCCACGTAGAGGTTGTCGATGCCCAGGCCCGCGCAGGCCGACATCAGGTGCTCGACGGTGTGAACCTTGGCGCTGCCGGTGGAGATGGTGGAGGCCAGGCGCGTATCCGTCACCGCCAACGCCGAGATCGGGATATCCACCGGCACGGGCAGATCCACCCGCCGGAACACGATGCCGGTGTCGGGCTGGGCCGGGCGCAGCGTCAACTCCACCCGCTGGCCGCTGTGCAGGCCCACGCCGACGGCCTTGGTGATGGATTTGAGGGTTCGTTGTTGAAGCACAGCCGGAATTTTAATGGCGACGGGGCATCAATACGGCCAAATTCATTAATGTCCTCAATAGTCCGGGGATGGAGCGACAGGCCGGGCCTGGAGAAAAAACCGGGTGGGCACTTGCAAGCCCACCCGGAAAGTACTCCCCTTGGAGAACCTTGTTGTTGTTCTGTGAACTCGCCGCGTGGCAGGCTCAATCCGCCTGCTTGCGCAGGAACGCCGGGATTTCAAAGTCGTCCATGCCGCCCGAGGACAGTGCGTCAACCTTGGCCGCCGCCTGCGTACGGTTGGTGCGCCACACGCTGGGCACGGCCATGCCGTTGTAGTCGGGCTGTGCATTGCCCAGGGTCGGAGCGCCGGGGCCGCCAACAGCGTTGTGGATGGTCGGCACATTGAACGGTACGTTGTCAGTCCCGGTGCGCAGCACCTGCAGCGGAGGCGCCGTGCGGCGCATGCCCTGGCGCGACAGGCCGGTGGCGACCACCGTCACGCGGATGTTGTCGCCCAGATCGTCGTCATAGGCCGTGCCGTAGATGACGTGCGCATCGGGTGAGGCATAGGCACGGATGGTGTTCATCGCCAGCTTGGACTCGGACAGTTTCAGCGAACCCTTGGCCGCCGTGATCAGCACCAGCACGCCCTTGGCGCCCGACAGGTCGATCCCTTCCAGCAGCGGGCAGGCGACGGCCTGCTCGGCGGCAATGCGCGCGCGGTCCGGCCCGTCGGCGATGGCAGTACCCATCATGGCCTTGCCGGGCTCGCCCATGACGGTGCGCACGTCTTCAAAGTCAACGTTCACATGGCCGGGCACATTGATGATTTCGGCAATGCCGCCCACGGCGTTCTTGAGCACGTCGTTGGCATGGGCAAAGGCTTCGTCCTGGGTGATGTCGTCACCCAGCACTTCCAGCAGCTTCTCGTTGAGCACCACGATCAGCGAGTCGACGTTGGCTTCCAGCTCGGCCAGGCCGTTGTCGGCATTGGTCATCCGCCGGCCGCCTTCCCAGTCGAAGGGCTTGGTGACCACCGCCACGGTGAGGATGCCCATTTCCTTGGCGACGCGCGCAATCACCGGTGCAGCGCCCGTGCCGGTTCCACCGCCCATGCCGGCGGTAATGAACAGCATGTGCGCGCCCTGGATGGCGTTGCGGATATCCTCCACCGCCACCTCGGCGGCGTCGCGGCCCTTGTCGGGCTTGCTGCCCGCGCCCAGGCCGCTCACACCCAGCTGGATGGTCCTGTGCGCCGCGCTGCGGCTCAATGCCTGAGCGTCGGTGTTGGCGCAGATGAATTCCACGCCCTGGACGCTGCGCTCGATCATGTGCTCCACGGCGTTGCCGCCGCCGCCGCCGACACCGATCACCTTGATCTGGGTGCCCAGATTGAATTCCTCGACTTCGATCATTTCGATGCTCATGTTGATCTCCTGAAAATTTGCAGTTGCCGTTAAGTTTGAAAATGTGCTTTTGATTCTTTTGTGTCTTGTCATGAAG
The DNA here is from genome assembly GCA_964519795.1 of uncultured Ramlibacter sp. Lineage (GTDB taxonomy): Bacteria > Pseudomonadota > Gammaproteobacteria > Burkholderiales > Burkholderiaceae_C > JACMQX01. The sequence continues at coordinate 5,223 of CAZFKW010000104.1, forward strand.
GTGGCGGCCCGCCTGACCCCCGCCATCGACATCGGTGCGGGCTTCCTCTGGCGAGGTATAGATACCCCCCCGAAGCGGCCTGCGGCCGCCTCCCCCCCAAGGGGGCGCAACCAGCGGCCCGGCAAAGCCGGTTCCGCGGTTGCCCGCGCATGACCCGCAGGGCCACGACTGCGGCCTTCGGGATGGGGCGTCGGGTTCGCTTCAAAAATTCCCCACAATGAAGTCCTTGAAGCGGCCGAACGCCGTCTTCATGGAGCCGTTTTTCTGTGCCACCTTGAAGCCGCGCAGGCGCGCCATGCGGGCCTCTTCAAGCAGTCCCATCACGGTGGCGGCGCGCGGCTGCATCACCATGTCAGACAGTGCACCGCGGTACTTGGGGTTGCCCCGGCGCACGGGCTTGAGGAAGATGTCCTCGCCCAGCTCGACCATGCCCGGCATCACGCAGCTGCCCCCGGTGAGCACGATGCCCGACGACAGCACTTCTTCGTAACCTGACTCGCGGATCACCTGCTGCACCAGCGAGAAGATCTCCTCAATGCGCGGCTCGATCACGCCGGCCAGCGCCTGGCGGCTCAGCATGCGCGGGCTGCGGTCCCCGAGGCCCGGCACTTCCACCTGGATCTCGGGGTCGGCGAGCATCTGCTTGGCATAGCCGCTGTCGACCTTGATGTCCTCTGCGTCCTTGGTCGGCGTTCGCAGCGCCATGGCAATGTCGCTCGTGATCAGGTCGCCCGCAATCGGGATCACGGCGGTATGGCGGATGGCGCCGTTGGTGAAGATTGCCACATCCGTGGTGCCCGCGCCAATGTCCACCAGCGCCACCCCCAGCTCGCGCTCGTCCTCGGTCAGCACGGCAAGGCTGGAGGCGAGCGGGTTGAGCATCAGCTGGTCCACGTCCAGGCCGCAGCGGCGCACGCACTTGATGATGTTCTCGGCTGCGCTCTGGGCACCCGTCACGATATGGATCTTGGCTTCCAGCCGGATGCCGCTCATGCCGATGGGCTCGCGCACATCCTGCCCGTCTATCACGAACTCCTGGGGCTCTACCAGCAGCAGCCGCTGGTCAGTCGAGATATTGATGGCCTTGGCGGTTTCCACCACACGCGCCACGTCGGCGGCCGTCACTTCCTTGTCTTTCACGGCCACCATGCCGCTGGAGTTGATGCCGCGGATATGACTGCCGGTAATCCCGGTGTACACATGCGTGATCTTGCAGTCGGCCATCAGCTCGGCCTCCTTGAGTGCCTGCTGGATGCTGTGCACCGTGGCGTCGATGTTCACCACCACGCCGCGCTTGAGCCCGTTGCCCGGTGCGATGCCCAGCCCGGCAAGCTTGAGCTCGCCGCCGGACAGGACCTCGGCCACCACCACCATCACCTTGGAGGTCCCGATATCCAGTCCTACGACGAGGTCCTTGTATTCTTTTGCCATAAGTGCACCTGTTCAGGTCATCCGTTCATTTCTTGTTCGCTTCAGGGAGGGTGGTCGTCACGCCGCGCAGCCGCACGGCATAGCCGTCGCCATGGCGCAGGTCTGCCGACTCCAGCGCGTCAGGCCTGCGGTTGTAGCGTGACGCCACCTGTGTGAGCGTCGAGACGAAGCGCTGCACACGCTGCGCCACCTCTTCCGGCGTGCCACCACCCAGTTCAATCGTTGCGCCGCTGTCCAGCTGCAGCTTCCAGCCACCACGGCCGGACATCTGCAGCACCTCGACACCAGAGTCGAGAGGCACCAGCAGAGGCAGCAGCGTCCTGTACATGGCCAGCACCTGCGAGGACTGTCCCGCAGGACCGTTCAGGCGCGGCAGGTTGTCCGCCTCGATGTCGCCGGCATTGGCTTCGAACACCTCGCCAAAGCTGTTGACGAGTGTGGAGTCGCTCTCCTCGCCCCAGTACGCCACCGCCACATGTTCCTGCAGCACCACCTTGAGCCGGTTCGGAAATTCCCTGCGCACAACGGCCTTGCGCACCCAGGGCACGCTCTCGAAGGCATCGCGCGTGGCGGCCAGGTCTACCGTAAAGAAGGTGCCCGCGAGTTTCGGCGCCACATTGGCCCGCAGCGTCACGGCATTGTTGTGCGCCACCTCACCCTGCACCGTGATGCCGGCAATCGAAAATACAGGGTTGCGCAGCACCCACCAGACCGTCGCGGCCAGCATCATGACGCCCAGGCCCGTGAACAGCAGCGCTGCGGCCACGTTCATGAGCTTGACGTCAAAAGGAGCTGGCATAGAGTCGGTCATGCTGACTTCTTCTCCATCACGTGATCCAGCGAAGCCGATGCGAGGATGCGCACGCACAGGTCTTCATAGCTGATGCCTGCAGCCTTGGCGGCTATAGGCACGAGGGAGTGGCTGGTCATGCCGGGGGAGGTGTTCATCTCCAGCAGGAAGGGCTTGCGGTCGCTGGCGCGGATCATCAGGTCGGCGCGGCCCCAGCCACGGCAACCCAGCGAACGGTAGGAAGCGAGCACGATCTCCTGGATCGCCTTTTCTTCATGGGCAGGCAGGCCGCTCGGGCACAGGTACTTGACGTCGTCGGTGAAGTACTTGTTCTGGTAGTCATAGGCACCGTCGGGCGCGACGATGCGCACCACCGGCAAGGCCTGTGCATTGGCACCCTCGCCCAGTACCGGGCAGGTCACTTCCTCGCCCTCGATGAATTCCTCGCACAGCACGTCGGGGTCGTAGCTGGCGGACAGGCGCACGGCCTCCTGCATGTCCGAGTAGCCCTTGACCTTGGTCACACCGATGGACGAGCCTTCGCGCGGCGGCTTGACGATGAGCGGCAGGCCCAGCACGTCGGGAACACCGCGCACCTGCTGCAGGTCCTGCCGGCCGGGCGCCAGCAACACATATTTCGGCGTCGGCAGGCCGTCCGCCGTCCAGACCCGCTTGGTCATGACCTTGTCCATGGCCACGCTGGACGCCATCACACCGGAGCCGGTGTACGGAATGCCCAGCATCTCGAGTGCACCCTGCACGGTACCGTCCTCACCATGACGGCCGTGCAGCGCAACAAAGCAGCGCGCAAAGCCATTGGACTTGAGTTCATGCAGGCCGCGTTGGGCCGGGTCGAACGCATGCGCATCCACGCCTTTGGACTGCAGTGCCTTGAGCACGCCGGTGCCCGACATGAGCGACACCTCGCGCTCAGCCGACTCGCCCCCCATCAGCACCGCGACTTTCCCGAAGCTGGACACATCGATCATTGCGCCACCTCCAGCATTTCAACGAGCTTGCCAGGGACCGCACCAATCGAACCCGCGCCCATGCTGAGAACGACGTCGCCGTCGCGCGTGTTGTCAATGATGGCCTGCGCCATGCCGGCAATGTCGTCCACAAACACCGGCTCGACCTTGCCGGCCACACGCATGGCCCGCGCCAGCGCCCGGCCGTCGGCCGCCACGATGGGCGCCTCGCCAGCAGCATAGACTTCGGCCAGCAGCACCGCGTCAGCCGCGCCGGTAACCTTGACGAAGTCCTCAAAGCAGTCACGCGTGCGGGTATAGCGGTGCGGCTGGAAGGCGAGCACGAGGCGGCGGCCAGGGAAGGCGCCGCGCGCGGCAGCCAGCGTCGCGGCCATTTCCACCGGGTGGTGGCCGTAGTCGTCAATCACCGTGAAGTATCCACCGCCCTTGGCCGGCAGGTCACCATAGCTCTGGAAGCGGCGACCCACGCCCTTGAACTCTGCAAGTGCCTTCTGTACCGCAGCATCGGGAATGTTCAACTCCACCGCCACAGCGATGGCTGACAGCGCATTGAGCACGTTGTGCTCGCCGGCCAGGTTCAGCACCACGTCCAGGTCGGGCAACGTCACGCCATTGCGCCGCTGCGCGCTAAAGTGCATCTGGCCGCCGACGGCGCGCACATTCACGGCGCGCACCTGCGCGTCCTCATTGAAACCGTAGCTCGTGACCGGACAGGAGACCTGCGTCACGATCTCGCGCACCGCAGCATCGTCGGTACACAGGATGGCCGTGCCATAGAACGGCATCTTGTGCAGGAAGTCAACGAAGGCTCCCTTGAGCCGGTTGAAGTCGTGCCCGTAAGTTTCCATATGGTCGGCGTCGATATTGGTCACCACGGCCATGACGGGCAGGAGGTTCAGGAACGACGCATCGGACTCGTCCGCCTCCACCACGATGTAGTCGCCACTGCCCAGCTTGGCATTGGCCCCCGCGCTGTTCAGGCGCCCGCCAATCACGAAGGTCGGGTCCAGCCCGCCTTCGGCCAGCACGCAGGCGACGAGGCTCGTCGTCGTGGTCTTGCCGTGGGTGCCGGCGATGGCGATGCCCTGCTTCAGGCGCATCAGCTCGGCCAGCATCATGGCGCGCGGCACTACCGGAATGCGCTTCTCGCGCGCAATGATCACCTCGGGGTTGTCGGCCTGCACCGCCGTGGAGGTGACGACTGCGTCTGCACCCTCGACATTGGAGGCCGCATGCCCGACATGGGTCCTGATGCCCAGCTTGGCCAGCCGGCGCAGCGTGGCGCTGTCAGACAGGTCAGAGCCGGAGATGTTGTAGCCCAGGTTGAGCAGCACCTCGGCGATGCCGCTCATGCCTGAACCACCGACGCCCACGAAGTGAATATGCCTTACAGCGTGTTTCATGCGGCAAGCTCCTCGCAGGCTGAGACAACTTCGCGGGTGGCGTATATCTTTTCCATTTTCCTTGCGTTCTGCGCGCGCTCCAGCAGCGCGGTGCGTGACATGTCCTGCAGCAGCCGGGCCAGGCCTGGCGCGCTGAGTTCGGCCTGGGGCAGCAGCCAGCCGCCGCCCTGGTCCACGAGGAACTTCGCGTTGGTGGTCTGGTGGTCGTCCACCGCAAAGGGGAACGGCACAAATACCGCCGCAGCGCCAATGGCTGCAATCTCGGTCACGGTGCTCGCGCCGGCGCGGCAGACAACGATGTCGGCATTGGCAAAGGCGCTGGCCGTGTCATCGATGAACGGCGTGAGCTCGGCGTTGACGCCGGCCCTGGCATAGTTGGCGCGCAATTCGTCAATCTGCTTCGCGCCGCTCTGGTGGATGACCACGGGCCGCCGCACCTCGGGAATCAGGGCCAGTGCCTGTGGCACGATGTCGTTCAGCGCCTTCGCGCCCAGGCTTCCACCGACGACCAGAAGCTTCAGCGGGCCGGTGCGGCCGGCAAAGCGCGCCGCCGGCTCGGGTTGCTGCGTAAATGCAGGGCGCAGAGGGTTGCCGACCCAGTGGCCCTTGCGGAAGACTCCGGGAAAGGCTGTGAATACGCGGTCGGCCACACCGGCGAGCACCTTGTTGGCCATGCCGGCCACAGAGTTCTGCTCATGCAGCACCAGCGGCTTGCCGAGCAGCACGCTCATCATGCCGCCGGGAAAGCTGATGTAGCCGCCCAGGCCCACCACCACATCAGGCTTGACGCGGCGCACCACCTGGATGCTCTGCCAGAACGCCTGGAGCAGGCGCAGCGGCAACAGCACCAGTGTCGTGACTCCCTTGCCGCGCACACCCGAGAAGGCCACCGTCTCGAACGCAAAGCCGCGCGGCGGCACAAT
>CAZFKW010000105.1:0-10733 GCA_964519795.1 uncultured Ramlibacter sp.
CCGGAACGGACGAGATCGTGGTCGTCTGCCAGCACGATGCGGACGGTGGCTGCGCTTTCGTTGTCTTTCATGGGACCCCTCTGTCCAGCCTGTAGTTGTTGTTGGGTTATACCGCCCTGAGGCGCATCCGGCAACGCCTTTAGAGCAGCGCGCGGATGGCCACACCATGGCCGGGTCGCGTGCGGATGGCCAGGCGCCCGCCGGCGAGTTCCGTGCGCTCGATCATGCCGTACACGCCCAGGTTCTTTTCGCTGGGTTGGCCGTCCAGGATGAAGTCCTTGTCAAAGCCCTTGCCGTTGTCGGCAATCATGAGCGCGATGCGGCCTGCCGGCAGGAAGCGCAGCCGCACCGAGATGCGCGTCGCCTCCGCATGGCGCAAGGTGTTGGTCACGGCTTCCTGCACCAGCCGCACAGCCACGGACGCTGTTTCGCTGAGCTTTTCAGGCTCGGTGCCGCGCGTGGTCATGCTGACCCGCACACCGGCCGGGTCGGCCAGGCGCTGGAGCGCGGAGCGCACGGCAGCCACCAGGCCGAGCAGGTCCAACTGGGCCGGCCGCAGGGAGAACGACAGGGTCTTCACCTGCTGCACGGCTTCCCGCGCCATCTGCATGGCAGTGTCGGTGAAGGCCGCGGCGGCCTGCGGGTCTGTGGCCTTGCGGGCGGCATGCAGGTGAATGACCATGCCGGTGAGCGTCTGGCCGAGCACGTCGTGCAGTTCGCGCGAGATCAGGGTGCGCTCGCGCTCCTGGGCGGCGACGAGGCGGGTGGACAGCTTTTTCAGGCGCCGGTAGGCGGCGTCCAGCTCGGCAGTGAGGCGCTGCTCTTCCAGCGCGCGCCGGCGGTCCGACATGACACGGTCGATGACCTGCGGCAGTGTGCCCAGCTTGTCCTTGGTGACATAGTCCAGTGCGCCGTGGCGCATCACATTGACGGCAGTCTCCTCGCCGATGGCCTGCGTGACCACCACAAGTGGCACGGCCACACGGTGTTCAGACAACAGCTTGAGTGCGGCGTAGGGCGAGAACTGCGGCAGGTCCCGCTGCGTCGTCGACATGATCGATGACGTAGCGGCGGGCGGGGTCGGCGCGCTCCAGCGCAAACTCAAGCAGTTCGACATCGTCGGGCCGGTCCTCCACGCAGAGGACACGAATGACCGGCAGGGCAGGGGTGTTGTCTTGCACGTTGGGAAAGGGCGGTGATGGTCCAGTTTATCGTGCGGGGGGCGGTGGCATGAGTATTTTCCTTAAGGCGGTTGCCGATTTGCCTATCTGCGCGCGGACGCGCCGTGGTCTCATCGGTACATCACACCACGGCGGGATGCGCCGTATCAAGGAGCCAGTAGATCATGGGTTCATCTGCCGTCAATGTCGTCCAGGGCCTCACCGGGCCGCTGTCGCAACCAGCCGCCACCATCAGGGACACGGGTCCGGCGCGCCCGGCAAGTGACGCACGGATTTCCCTGACCATCGCGCGCCTGGAGCCCTGGGTGTCATGGTCCGTGGCCGCCTACACGGCGTGGGTTGCATTGTTCTCGTTTCCTGACCTCCCGATCCTCTGGCTTTTTGTGCTGTATGCCGGCGTGCTGGGCAAGTGGTGCCACCTGTTCCCGTCGCGCCAGCAGGGTCGCATGTTCCTGCATGGCGCGCTGCTGATCTGCGCGGCTTACCTGCTGCATGCGCACACCAGCGACCGGCTGGGTGGCCCCGGCGGCCTGTTCTTCTTCTGGACGGCGATCCCGGCCATGGCCTATGCCTTCATGCTCAAGCCGCGCTGGGGCATGGCGCTTGTGGCGCTGGCTGTCGTGGAGTTTGGCGCCGCCAGTGCGATGACGGGCGATGTCGCCACGGCGGTCATTGCGCAGGCCGGATTCCTGTTGCTGTTTCCCCTGGCGCTGTGCATGCCCTTTGGCGAGGCCATGCGCAAGCCCGACGAAATGCTGGAGCAGACCCGGATGGACCGCGCAACCGGCCTGCTCAACAAGGCAGGGCTGATGACCCACGGCGATGTGCTGTTGCGTGAATGCAGGCGCGAGAAGGGCGTGGCCACCCTGGCGGTCTTCGGCTGCGACGACCTGCTCGCGGTGCGCGAGACCTTTGGCCGCAAGGCGGGGCACAAGTCCCTGGATCTGCTGGTCAGGAACCTGCTGGCCATTGCCGGCAGCCGCGGGCTGGTGGCCCGCACCGGGCCGGCGGAATTTACCGCGATGCTGCCCGGACTGGGCCGCGACAAGGCCTTGCAGGTCATTGCCCGGCACCTGGGGAACCCGCTTCGCATTGAGCTGGAGGTGAACGGCGAAGAGGTCGTCATGACGCCGCTGCTCGTGCTTGAAACGGTTGGCGCCGGCGAGGCCACCATTGAAGGCGCCTGGGCCGAACTTTCCGCCGACCTGCGCGAACTGCAGGACGCGGCCCGCAACGTCGGCGCGGCAGGAAAGCCGCTGCCGCCGGAGACGACATTGAATGCCGAATCCGCCACGGTGGTCGTGCCCGGCAACCTGCCGGAAGGCGCCTTTGTCTCGCACCTGCCTGAGACCATGCCGGCCGCGCTGGGAGCCCGGTAGTCTTCCTGGTAGCCGCCATTGCATTCCGGCTCCCTGTTGCCAGGAAAGATAATGACGAATCCCAAGGAGACCCCATGCTGCTCGAATCCGAAGACTCACAACTGGTGCTGGTGGACTACCAGGCACGCCTGATGCCCGCCATCCTTGAAGGCGAGCTTGTCGCGGCCAACGCGCTGCGCCTGGCGCAGATGGCCCGCATCATGGAAGTGCCGGTATGGGGCACCGAGCAGAGTCCGCTCAAGCTTGGCGAGAACCTGCCCGAGTTGCGCGCCCTGTGTGGCAGGACGCTGGCCAAGATGCATTTCAGCGCCTGCGCAGACGGTCTCACCGAATGGCTGCGGCCGGCGCCCCAGGCGCCCAGGGCACCGCAAGGCAACGCTCGCAGCCTGCCAAGGCACCTGCAGAAGGCGGTGCCTGCCGACCTGCCACTGCGCAACACCATCGTCATCGGAGGCTGCGAGGCGCATGTCTGCCTGCTGCAGACGGCGCTTGACTTGCTGGAGGAGGAGTTTGACGTGTGGGTGGTGACCGATGCCTGCAGCTCGCGCACCGAACGCAACCGCGACGCTGCGTTTGACCGGCTGGCCGGCGCAGGCGCTGAGCTCGTGACCACGGAGATGGTCGCGTTCGAATGGCTGCGCACTGCGGAGCACCCGGAGTTCCGACAGGTGCAGGGGCTGATCAAGTAATTTTTCCGACCAGTAGCCTTTTTGATGTAGACCTCATGGCCGGGCTGCGTCAGGGTGAACCGGCAAACAGGCCGATTGTGTCCAGGCGGTTTCAGGAAGACGATGGCGGTCAGCGCAATCAAGCAGTCCGCCATCATGAAGCAGTTAAGCCGGGAACACCAGACCATCGCCAGCCAGAAGGCGGCGTTCGCGCAATTCCGTCCCGCCATCGAGGACGAGCAGTCCGTCGAGCTGCTGCGCTTCTACGACTGTATTGACGGTGCGGTGTCCTGCCTGATCCTCTCGGAGCTGCATATGCGCCAGGGCGACAGGTGCAAGGCGCTCAACGTGTTCCCGGAACTCACTGCGCATTCCTACCTCACCGGCACCGAGCACAACCTCAAGGCATTGAACCACCTGGCCAACGCGCAGGCCTTCCTGTGGAAATTCCGCAATGGGCTGCAGGCGGGCAATGCGGTCGGCAAGCCTTTCATGCAACTGCTGGATGACTTCCGCCATGAGATGCGCGAAGGCCTGAGCCAGCTGGAGGTCAAGGCGTCTGACGCTGCGGAGCTGGGGGTTGTGGTTGACGAGGTATGCGCGGTGTTCCGCTCGGGTGCGACGGATATTGATGTGTTCAGCTTCATCGACACCGCCATCTGCGGCCTGGAAGCATTGCGCAAGACACCGGGCCGCGGCGCCGAAACCAACATCGCAGCCTGGAAGCTGCCTGTCGCGCAGATCATGACCGCCGCTGCCGCCTGGGTGGCTTACCAGTGCCACCACTCCACCTGCCGGTGCGCGCAGACCGAAAAGGCAGTGCAGGGTGCAGTGCTGGCTGTGGCGTCTGTGGTGCATGCTGCCTGACGGCATATGGCACGTCTGGCTATCCTCCCGTTCGGGCTCAGCCCGAACGGGGGTTGTTGCGCTCGGTACCTGATCTACCTCAAGCAGCCGGGTCCGCTGCACGCTACCATGACGCAATCTGAGGAGACACCATGGGCTATGCAGAGTTCTACCGGCAGTCGCTGGACCAACCCGACGTTTTCTGGGCCGAGCAGGCCCGCCTGATCGACTGGCACACACCGCCGCAACAGGTCTGCGACAACAGTCGCCCGCCCTTTACACGCTGGTTTGCCGGCGGCACGACCAACCTGTGCCACAACGCGGTGGACAGGCACCTGGCCGAGCGTGGCGAGCAGCCCGCGCTGATCCATGTGTCCACCGAAACCGGCAGTGAAACCGTCTACAGCTTCCGCGAGCTGCACCAGGAAGTGCAGCGCATGGCCGCCGTGTTGCGCAGCCTGGGCGTGCAAAAGGGTGACCGCGTCCTGATCTACATGCCGATGATTGCCGAGGCCGCGTTTGCCATGCTGGCCTGCGCACGCATAGGCGCCATCCACTCGGTGGTGTTCGGCGGTTTTGCCTCGGTCTCGCTGGCCACGCGCATTGAAGACGCGGCACCCAGGCTCGTCGTGAGCGCGGACGCCGGCTCGCGCGGCGGCAAGGTGGTCGAGTACAAGCCGCTGCTTGACGAAGCCATCCGCCTGTCCAGCCACAAGCCCGATGCCGTGCTGCTGGTGGACCGGGGCCTGGCACCCATGAAGCTCGATGCTGCGCGCGACAGGCTCTGGGCGCCGCTGCGGGAGCAGCACATGGACGCGAAGGTGGACTGCGAATGGCTCGACTCCGAAGCCATCAGCTACACCATCTACACCAGCGGCACGACCGGCAAGCCCAAGGGCGTGCAGCGCGACACGGGCGGCTATGCCGTGGCATTGGCCGCCAGCATGAAGCACATCTTTGAAGGCCATGCAGGCGAGACCTATTTCTCCACCAGCGATATCGGCTGGGTCGTGGGCCACAGCTATATCGTCTATGGCCCGCTGATTGCGGGCATGGCCACCATCATGTACGAAGGCCTGCCGATCCGGCCTGACGCAGGCATCTGGTGGAGCCTGGTCGAGAAGTACAAGGTGACGGTGATGTTCAGCGCCCCGACGGCGGTGCGCGTGCTGCGCAAGCAGGACCCGGCCTTCCTGAAGAAGTACGACCTGTCCAGCCTGAAGGCGCTGTTCCTGGCCGGCGAACCACTGGACGAGCCCACGGCGCAGTGGATCAGCGGCGCGCTGGGCGTGCCCATCATCGACAACTACTGGCAGACCGAGAGCGGCTGGCCCATACTGACGATTGCCAATGGCGTGGAGAAGAAGGCCAGCAAGTTTGGCAGTCCCGGCGTGCCGATGTACGGCTATGACGTGAGGATCATCGACGAGAACACCAACCAGGAAGTGACCGAGCCCGGCGAGAAGGGCGTGGTGGTCATTGAAGGCCCGATGCCGCCGGGCTTCATGCAGACCATCTGGCGCGACGACGATCGTTTCGTCAAGACCTACTGGAGCACGATCCCGGGCCGCATGGTGTACAGCACCTTCGACTGGGGTATCCGCGACAAGGACCGACGACGTGATCAATGTCGCCGGCCACCGCCTGGGCACGCGCGAGATCGAGGAGAGCATCTCCAGCCACCCGAATGTGGCGGAGGTCGCGGTGGTGGGCGTGGCCGACAACCTCAAGGGCCAGGTGGCGATGGCCTTCGTGGTGGCGCGCGACGCCGACCTTGGCGATGCGGCTGCAAAGCTCAAGCTCGAAGGCGCGATCATGAAGCGGGTGGACGAGCAGCTGGGCGCTGTCGCCCGGCCGGCCCGCGTGCACTTTGTGACGGCGCTGCCCAAGACGCGTAGCGGCAAGATGCTGCGCCGGGCCTTGCAGGCAGTGTGCGAGGGGCGTGATGCCGGCGACCTGACGACGATCGAGGACCCGTCGGCGCTGCAGCAGGTAAAGGATTTGCTGGGGCGCTGAGGCAGCAGGTCTGCGCGTCCGCAACTCGCCGCCGGGCGGCCTCAGCCTTGCGCCCGGGGGGCGGCCTGATGAGGCGCAGGCACATCGAACGCTACAGGCGGCAGGCCCGCGCGGTGGCGCTCGATCATCATGGTCCAGGCGGTTTCCCATTCCCTGACGCGGGCCACTGTATCGAAGAGCGGTGCGTCAGGAAGGGCGGCGGCGAGGCGGGTGCGCAGTGACTGCAGGGCCGCCCGGTCCCTGCCGGCCGCGATGATTGCATCCCGGTAGGCACGCGGGTCCGTATGGACGCACTCCGGCAAACCGGCAGCCCGCACGATGCTGCCGCCGAGCCGTGAGCCCATGCTGTTACCGGCACAGGTCATGGCGGGGACGCCCATCCGTAGCGCGTCGACCAGGCCGTGGTTGGCATTGAAACGCAGCGAGTCCACAAACAGGTCGGCCAGCGACAGGCGCGCCAGCAACTCAGGGCGGGTCGCGTTGCCTGCAAACACCAGCCGTTCGGCATTGACGCCCGCCGCAGTGGCCTCGCGCTGAAGGTTTGCGCGCGCCTGCGCGCCGAAGGACGGCAGCCAGAGCACGGCGTCCGGCAGGGCGCGCAGCACCTGCATCCACAGCGCGAAGGACTGCGGGTCGATCATGACGGTTGGCAGGAAGGCGCACAGCACCAGTGCGTCATCCGGCAAACCGGCGTCGGCCCGCGTGGCCGGCGCGCCGGGAAGGTCATCGTTGGCGGCGAGCCAGCAGGTCGAAGGCAGCCGCACCACGGCGCCATAGAGGTCCATGGCGGACGCGTCCGGATGCACAAAGGTGTCGGACATGTTGTATTCACAGGGGCGCGCCGGGTGGTGGCGATGCCACGTCAGCTGGCGGATCTGTACGGGCGCGACGCGCCGCTCGGGTATTTCGGGCCGGCACCAGGGCGTGTTGAATGCCATGTCCATGAACAGGTCGAGCTGGTCCAGGCGCATGCGGCCGACGGCCTCGCCATCGGACATGTGGGCAATTTCCACGACGCCGGCTGCATGCGGCAGCAGTGCTTCATGCAGCCTGGCCTCGGGGCTGGGCGTGGGCGCATAGATGTAGATGGCGAAGCGGGATGCGTCATGCAGCGACAGCTGGCGGGCCAGGGCATTGGCAAAGCGCGGGTCGCGCAGGGTCTGCGCGGCAAGGCCGATGCGCATGCGGCCGTCCGGTGCGGGGCGCCTGGGGGGCGCATAAGGCTGGGCCGTGCTGTTGGCGTCGCGGATTGCGCGGGTAGAGACGTTGCGGATACGCGCAATCTCGTCCTCATGCAGCGGCAAGGCAATGCCATAGAACTGCGCATCCCGCCAGTCGCGCAGGGTGCCGGTGGTCTCCACCTCTGCCAGCATGTAGCGCAGCGCTGCGGTCAATGGTTCTTCATAGCGCCAGTTGCACACCTGCATGGCCTCGAAGGCCTGCTGGCTGTATAGCTCGCGCATGGTCGGAAGGCGCGTCACTGATTTTTTGACCTGCAGGTCGCTGGCTTCATTGACGCCCTGCAGGTAATCCCTGAGCATGGCCGGCCCTTGCGGACCGAGGGCTGCAAGGGCGGCTTCAGAGCGGTCGAATTCCGCATTGAAGGCCAGCAGGACCACGTGCCGGATCTCGACGTCCTGCCGCTTCGGAAACCGTGCTGAGGCCATGTCCAGCACTTCCAGCGCCGCATCGTATTGACGTCCGCCGGTCAGCATGTCCGCAAGATTGACCCATAGTGCCGGTTCCCCGGGCACCAGTTCAACGCAGCGCCGGGCGTTGTGGATGGCAAGCTCCCACCGCGCCTGGTTGGCCGCGAGCAGGCCGGACATGTTGAGCGCCCTGACGTGGTTCGCATCCAGCGCCAGCGCATGCTCGAAGCAGGCCTGCGCCTCGGCGGTCCGGCCGCAGGCTTCAGCCGCAATGCCCAGGTTGGCCGCGCCGTCTGCGCTGGCCAGCAACTGCTCCCGCGCAGTCGAAAGCACCTGCCAGGCCGCCTGTGGTCGTCCCAGTTCAAACAGCACGGTGGCGCACGCGGAAACAGCGTTGACATTGCCGGGGGCCACCAAGAGCGCCTTTTCAAACGCCACGAGTGCCAGCTCGGGCTGGCCGCCGGTGTGCAGCGCGGCGCCGTAGCGCATCCATGCATCAGCGTTGGCGGGCTGTGCTTCGGCTTGCTGGCGCAACTGGTCCAGGGATTCGTCGGGTGGGGCTGTCATCGCGCAATTATGGGCCAGCGCTTCGGGCCGCACGGGCATTGCCATGCCCGCGCGGTGATAATCCAGCGGCATGGCAAACGCGGCACTTTCTCCCCTGCACCTGATCGGCAGTTTCACCGACCCATACACCGGCGCTGAGCGCGAACTGCCTGACCTTGCAGACTGCATCGGTACGCGCCGCAAGGTGATGCTCTGGTCCGATATGCCGCCCCACCCGGCGTATGCGAAGCTGGGTGTACGGGCGATACGGCCATTTGCCGGTCAGGTTCCCAAAGGAGGCATGCTGTTGCTCGGCGGTGTCCACGTGGGCCTGGGTATCTGGCTCAAGCATGCGCGCCCCGAGCGGATTGCCTTGCGCTACAACCTGGCACGGCACGAGCGCCTCTACGAAGTCTTTTCGCAGCTGCGTGACGACACGGGTGTCGAGCCCGAGCTGCTTTTTGTGTCGCACGCCTTGCAGCTGGGTGCCGGCCTGGAGGGAAGCATCGAGCGTAGCCTGATCAGGCTGGAGCCTTTCCTGTCGGAGCCCGTGGCGCGGCCGGACAGGCCCGCGTTCACCATTGGCCGGGTCAGCCGCGACACACCTGAAAAGCATCACAGGGACGATGTGGCGCTATATCGAATGCTGGCCGCTCGAGGCTGGCGCATCAGGATTCTGGGTGGGACCTGCCTGGCGCCGCACCTCGCAGGTGTGCCGGGGGTTGAGTTGCTGCCGGCCGGGGCGCAGGACGTGGATGCGTTCTACAGGACGCTGGATGCCATGTTCTACCGCACAGGCGGCTTCAATGAAGCCTATGGCCGGGTGGTATTTGAGGCCATGGCCAGTGGCTTGCCGGTGGTCGCGGCTGCGGTTGGGGGCTATGCTGAGTGCATCGCCCACGGGGTCAACGGGTTCCTGGTGAAGTCGCAGGAAGAGGCGTTGAACACGCTGGAGATGTTGGCGCCAGACCGATCATTGCGAGAGCGTGTCGGGCAGGCCGCCCGGCTGCGGGCCCAGGAACTCCACGGCAACCAGGCCATCGAGGCCCAGTTGCAGTTCTTCCTGCGTTAGCGCATCAGTTGGGAATGGAGATCGGCGATGTCCTCTGGAATGCTGCTGCACCCGTGATCTGACCCAGCGACGAGTCCTGTGTCGCATACACAAGACCTGCGCGGTAGGCGCCGTTGCCGGTGAATATGCCATTGATCGAGGTGTTGCTGCCATTGCCGCTACGGAACGTTGCCTGCCTGACTGTTCCGTCAAAACTGGCTGATCCATAGACAGGAACGACCGTATCACCGAACTTGGTCTGGATATTGACATCCAGGGAGCCACTGCCGAAATTGACGAACATTGACCCGCCGAGCAACTGGCCCAACTGGCTCACACCCATGTAGGAGGTCGCCGTGGGCGCTGTCCCGCCAATCAGCGAGTAGTTGGCATGACCGTACTGGGGCATCTGTTCCTGCGGCGTGGGTTTGCCTACGATGTAGTGCAATGAGTCCAGCATGCCGGATGAGCTGCCATAACCGCCATAGCCGCCATAGGACTGGGTTGTCGCAGCGGAGACCCAGCTACCCCAGCCAATGAAGTCACTCTCGTCGATCTTGCCGATGGCGCCGAAGGTGCCTGATGAACCGCCTTTTTCAAACGTGTGGGTGTAATACCCGTCCGATCCCTTGAACTTGACGAGCTGGTCACCGTTGAAGGTGAACTCGTCCGTGCCGTAGTAGCTCGACCCCAGCCGTGAGGGCGAGTCGTAAAAGTAGTAGCTGTAGTCAAAGAAACTGTAGTTGATCTCGCCGCTGCCATCCACAAACGCTGCCTGCCAGCCCGTGGTCATGAGCTGGTTGACAGGCGTGGTCGTCAGCGGGCCGCGCGAAAAGACACCGCCGCCCGTGATGTAGCCGTGGTAGTAGGTGTCCGCCGCAAAGGTCACGCCGGCCTTCTCGGCGTTGTCGCCGCCGAGGAAGCCGTTGAACATGCCGGTGCCGCAAGAGGCCCCGCCAACGCAGGCATCGCTGGACACTGAAAGCTGCCCGCCAAAATTCGCGCCGCTGGCGGTACCGCTGCCGCGCAGGTTGTAGTCTGTGCTGCCATCCTGGGCCAGCGGCTGCAGGTAGTAACCATCGCCAATATCCGGAGCGGATGTCGCCCCGGGCATGCGCACGTTCAGGTTCACATCGATGTAATTGCCGGCGCCCAGGAAGTCGACCGTGAGCTTGCTGTTGGACAGCAATTCGCCGGTGATTCCCTCGGAAGACATCACCGGCGTGCCTGCCACAAAGGCATAGTCCCCGCGCTGGCCCGACAGGGCGGCGAGGGCGGTGGTCGGCGTTGCCAGGCCGGTGACGAAGGCGGTCGATTTGACGTCAACCACGTCAGAACCGGCAGTCCAGGTGTTCTCGGTCCAGGTTCCCAGCATCATGAAGTCGCCGCCGGCCATG
>CAZFKW010000106.1:0-502 GCA_964519795.1 uncultured Ramlibacter sp.
GATAGCGCGCCGCAAAGCCGCTGACGATGAGGCAGCTCTCGCCGGGCTTCTGGCATTGCAACGCCAGCGCGAGGCAAGGCGCCGGGCCGAAGAGCTGCTGCGGCTGGGTCAGGTAGCGCGGCTCAACACGCTGGGTGAACTGGCTGCCGGCATGGCGCATGAGCTGAACCAGCCGCTCACCGCAGTGCTGGCCAACACGCAAGCCGCGCGGCGCCTGCTGGACGACGAACCACCCGAGATCAGCACCGCGCGCAACGCGATGTCGCAAGCCGTGGAGCAGGCCAGGCGCGCCTCCGATGTGGTGGGCAGGCTGCGCCGTACCGTGGAGCGGCCCGATGCCCAGGCACGCACACAGCCTGTGGACCTGGCCGATGCTGTACGCAATGCGCTGTATTTGCTGGAGCCGGAATGCGGGCGGCGCGGCGTGACGCCCAAGGTCGAAGCAACTCCCGGTGTGTCCGTCATGGCCGAGCCGGTGGCGCTGGAACAGGTCATCCACAAC
>CAZFKW010000106.1:512-10720 GCA_964519795.1 uncultured Ramlibacter sp.
GCGCTGCAAGCGCTGGAGAAGGTGCCGCAGGCCGAGCGCTCGTTGCACATCGCGCTGGCAAAGACGGGCAGTGCGGGCGTGCTGCGTGTGGAAGACAGCGGCCCGGGCATTGCGCCTGATGTGCTGCCGCGCATCTTCGAGCCTTTCTTCACAACGCGCAACGGCGGTCTGGGGCTGGGTTTGAGCCTGTGCGAGACACTGGCCGGCAGCATGGGCGGCGGCCTTGCGGCGGCGCATGCCGCGCCGCGTGGGGCGGTCTTGACATTGACCTTGCCGCTGGCGCCCGTTGCATCATGAGCACCCCGCTGTCGCCGCTCATCCACCTGATTGACGACGATGAGGCCGTGCGTGCCAGCCTTGCGCTGCTGATCAGCACCGTCGGCCTGCGAGTGCAGCCCTGGGCCGATCCGCAAGCGTTCATGAAAGACTTTGACCGTCAGGGCATCGGTGCCATCGTGCTGGATGTGCGCATGCCGGGCATCAGCGGACTCACGGTGCTGGACACGCTCATGGCACAGGGTGTGGACCAGCCGGTGATCATGCTCACCGGCCACGGCACGGTCGAGATGTGCCGGCGCGCCTTCAAGTCTGGCGCGGCCGAGTTCCTTGAAAAGCCAGTGGACGACGAGGCCCTGCTGGAAGCACTGCAAAGCGCGGTGCGCCAGCATGTGAAGTCGCGCCAGCGCAACCAGGCCGACCGCGCCGCGCGCGAGCGCCATGCGCAGCTGTCCGGGCGCGAGAAGGAAGTCCTGGGCCTGATCGTGTCGGGCCTGACCAACAAGGAGATCGGCCGCGCACTGGATGTGTCGCCGCGTACGGTGGAAACGCACCGGGCCAACCTGTTTGCCAAGCTGGAGGCAGAGTCGCTGGCGCAGCTGATACGCCAGTACGCCGCGCTGGTGGATGAAGGCGACGCCTCCTGAGCACTTCGTCATTGACCGCTCCGTAGTTTTACGGAGGCACGCGCGTAACGCTACGAATGGGCGCAACGGCCCGGAATTTTTACAGTTCCCTCACGGTTGATCGAACCGCATGACACCCGAAGGAGAACACCATGAACAAGCTCATTACCGCATCCGCACTCACCCTGTCCCTGATCGCCGTGACCGCACAGGCACAGGCTGTCCGTACAGAGAAGAACATGTCGCTCGACCTGGCCAACCAGATCGCCGCAGCCAGCGTTGCCGCCTGCTCGGCCAACGGCTACGCCGTCGCCGCCACGGTGGTGGACCGTCAGGGCACCCTGCGCGCCGTCCAGCGCGCCGACAACGCTGGCCCGCACACGCTGGGCGCGAGCCTGCAGAAGGCATTTACTTCGGCCTCCGCAAAGAACAACACCCTGGCCATGATGGAAGGTGCCCAGAAGAACCCCGCCGCGGCGAACCTGGTGAACATTCCGGGCTTCCTGCTGCTCGGCGGCGGTGTGCCGGTGAAGGTCGGCAATGAAGTCATCGGCGCTGTCGGCATTGGCGGCGCGCCAGGCGGCCACCTTGACGAGCAGTGCGCACTCGCCGCGCTGGACAAGGTCAAGGACCAGCTGAAGTAACCCGCATGCCCTCTGCACAATGCCTCACACAAAGGACACCGCCATGAACGCACAGACATTCCCGGGTACCATGCGACGCCTTGCGCTGGCGGCACTCACCGCCGCCTGCGGACTGGCCTTCATGGCCGCCTTGCCCGCGCGTGCCCAGGTGGGGCCGACACCCGCAGAAGCCGCGCAGTACAAGGGCCTGCATGCAGCAGCCCACATGGGCGATGTTGCGCAGATCGAAAAGCTCGCTGCGGCCAAAGCCGGCCTCAACAGCCGAGATGACAACGGCCGCACACCCTTGCACGTGGCCACATTTGCAAGGCAAGCCGGCGCCATCAAGGCGCTGGCAAAGGCCGGCGCCGACCTGAACCTGCTGGAGAACGATCGCTATGACGGTGTGACAATCGCCTCCGTCGCCGATGACGAAGAAAGCCTGCGTACGCTGCTGGCGCTGGGCGCAAGCGCAAAACTCACGACCAGTCGCTACGACGGCACTGCGCTGATCGCAGCCGCGCACCTGGGCCATGACGGCGTCGTGCGCCAGCTGATCGCAGCCGGCGCACCGCTCGATCATGTGAACAACCTGCACTGGACGGCAGTGATCGAGTCCATCGTTCTTGGCAATGGCGGGCCACGCCACCAGGCCACGCTTGAAGCCCTTGTCAAGGCCGGTGCCAACCTGCAGTTGAAGGACAGGCAAGGCAACACGCCGTTGGCGCTGGCGAAGTCACGCGGCTATAAAGAGATGGTGCAGATGCTGGAGAGGGCGGGTGCGAAATAGGACGCCCCCCGAAGCGGCCTGGCGGCCGCCTCGCCCCACTGGGGGGCGGAGCCAGTGGCCCGGCTGAGCCGGTTCCACGGCTCCCACGAACGGGAAACCTCTGCGCCGCACTCCTGAAATGGCCCCGCTGCCAAACGTCAACCTGCAATCAATGCGGGGTCGAGAGCTTCCGGTGGGGAAACACCCGCAGATGCGGCTCGACCTGGGCCATTGCCAGGAAGTCCCGGTCGTTGTGGACCAGCAGCACATCCTGCTCCATGGCAATCACCGCAATCAGGCAATCAACCGACTTGCGGATCGTGTAGCCGGCCTTGCGGCCACGCCGGTATAGATGCGCCGCAGCTTCGAAGGATTCAATATCGTCCAGCGGACGCAGCATGGGCTGGGCCGAGAGGATGGTTCGGGTAGCAGAAAATTGCCGGTCAGACGACACGCCCTGGAGTACCTCCAGGTAGATCATTTGCGTCAACGCAATGTCTTCATGCGGCTCGCGCTGCTGGAGAAAGCGCACGGCTTCCGTATCAGAGCCCCGCAGCCAGTCGATCCAGACCGATGAGTCCACCAGCAACATCAGGATTTCTTCGCCCTGCCGGCCCTGGCAGGCGTTGCCGCACTGGCGCTCTCCGTTGCCGTCCTGTTTGCTGTCTTCGTTGCTGCATAGGCCGCACGCGGCTCCTCGACGCGGTACTGCCCGGCCTCGGCACCCTTCGCCCACGGGGCCTTGGGGTCGTAGTCGGCCTCAACCCCGCCAATGCCAAACAGCTCCCGCACGGAAGGACGGTGCGCCCGCGCGACCATCTCGCGCAGGGCACGGTCCACCACCTCGCGCTTGGTCCGTGCACCCGACACACGCATGGCTTCAGCCACGATGCTTTCGTCAATGTCGATGTTGGTGATCATTGGGTCATTGTACAAGTAATGTACAAATATTCAACCTCAAACCAACCACAAGCTCCAATGCTCAGGTCAGCGTCACCCGGGCGAATTTTCGCTTGCCAACCTGCACGACGTAGGTGCCGGCAGGCAGCTTGAGGCCCTTGTCGCTGATCACGGTCGAATCCACACGAACGCCACCGCCATCGACAAGACGGTTGGCTTCACCACTGGAGGCGGCAAGCCCGGCCTGTTTGATCAGCTGCCCGATCCCGAGCGGCGCGCCACTGATGGACACTTCGGCGATCTCGTCCGGCACACCGCCCTTGCTGCGGTTGATGAAGTCCTGCTCCGCCGCATCAGCCGCTGCCGCTGAGTGGAAGCGCGCGGTGATTTCCCGGGCCAGCATGACCTTGGCATCCTTCGGATTGCGGCCGGCCTCGACATCTTTCTTCAGGGCTGCGATGTCAGCCTCGCTCCGAAAGCTCAGCAGCGTGTACCAGCGCCACATCAGCACATCGCTGATCGACAGCACCTTGGCGAAAATGGTGTTGGCATCCTCCGAGATGCCGATGTAGTTGTTCTTGCTCTTGGACATCTTCTCCACGCCGTCCAGGCCTTCCAGCAGCGGCATGGTCAGGATGCATTGGGGTTCCTGGCCATACTCCGCCTGCAGGTGGCGGCCCACCAGCAGATTGAACTTCTGGTCCGTGCCGCCAAGCTCCAGGTCGCTTTCGAGCGCGACAGAGTCGTAGCCCTGCATCAGCGGGTACAGGAACTCATGCACGCTGATCGAGCGGCCATCCTTGAAGCGTTTGCTGAAGTCGTCGCGCTCCATCATGCGGGCGACGGTGTATTTGGCCGCCAGCTGGATCATGCCGCGCGCACCCAGCGGGTCGCTCCATTCACTGTTGTAGCGGACTTCTGTCCTGCTGTCGTCCAGCACCAGTTTGGCCTGCCTGTAATAGGTCTGGGCATTGGCCTCAATCTGTTCCCGGGTCAGTGGCGGGCGCGTGGTATTGCGGCCGGACGGGTCGCCGATCATGGTGGTGAAATCGCCGATCAGGAAAATGACCGTATGCCCCAGATCCTGCAACTGGCGCATCTTGTTGAGGACCACTGTGTGACCCACATGAATATCAGGTGCCGTCGGGTCGAGCCCCAATTTGATGCGCAATGGCTTTCCCGTGGCCTCGGAGCGGACAAGCTTCTTGACCCATTCATCCTCAGGAATCAGTTCGTCGCAACCGCGCAGGCTGATGGCCAGCGCCTCACGGACCCTGTCACTCACGATTTTTTTTGTAACAACTTCTTGATTCATAAGGGTTTTCTCAGATGTAACGCAGCGCCAGGCATATATACTTCGCCCGGTCGGCCATTCTAGTGGCGCAGTTTTTGCTCACAAAAACAGCTTTGTAAGTGTCGGGAACCATCCCGGTGCCGTGTAGGACAAAGCAGATTCATTTTGGGGACATCACTTTTGAACAATGGACTGATTGCCACAGCGGACCTGCTATTGTCCCGCGTGGCCCGAGGGATTCACAAGCATCCGGAACGCGTCGCCGCCGCAGTCGCCGCCTTCATGCTGTGTGGCGCCGGGGGCGCATTTGCCGTGGCTTCGCTCGCGCCTGACGCGGCCGACCTGCCCGTCTACCAGACGACCGAGCCTGTGCAGACCCTGCCACTTGACGTGCAGGCCGAAGCGCTGACAGGTCATGGCTTCAGCCTGTTCAGGTCTGAAGTGACGCGCTCCAGCGACACGGCAGAGACCCTGCTCAAACGCATGGGTATCGATGACCCCGTCGCTGCTGCCTTTTTGCGCAATGACGCCAATGCCCGTGCCGCCCTGCTGGGCCGCGCCGGTCGCACGGTCAGTGCCGAAGCCGGCGATGATCACAGCCTGATCCGCCTCAGCGCACGCTGGACCCCTGAAGATGACGGCAGGTTCAAGCGCCTCGTCGTCGAGAAATCTGCCCGGGGCCTGACTTCGCGCATTGAAGATGCACCGCTTGTCGCCTCGTCGCGCCTGTCAGGCGGCGTCATCCGATCCTCGCTGTTCGCAGCAACCGACGACGCCAAAATCCCGGACGCTGTGGCTGTCCAGATCGCGGAAATGTTTTCCGGCGACATCGACTTCCACCGCGCACTTCGCAAGGGCGACCGCTTCTCCGTGGTCTATGAAACGCTTGAAGCCGATGGCGAGCCGCTGCGTACCGGGCGCGTGCTGTCGGCCGAGTTCGTCAATGCCGGCAAGACCTACCAGGCGATGTGGTTCCAGGAACCCGGCACCAAGGGCGGCTATTACGCACTGGACGGCACCAGCACGCGTCGCGCCTACCTGAGTTCACCTGTTGAGTTCTCACGCGTGTCCAGCGGTTTCGCAATGCGCTTCCATCCCATCCTGAACAAATGGCGCGCCCACCTGGGGGTGGACTATGCCGCGCCGACCGGCACGGCAGTGCGGACCGTGGGCGATGGCGTGGTTGAATTCGCCGGGGTCCAGAATGGTTTCGGCAATGTCATCTTCATCAAGCATGCCAGCGGACACTCCACGGTTTATGCCCATTTGAGCCGGATTGGCGTGAAGCGCGGGCAGAAGGTCAGCCAGGGTGACCGTATCGGGGCGGTAGGGGCCACGGGATGGGCCACAGGGCCTCATCTTCACTTTGAGTTCCGCGTGAATGGCCAGCATAAAGATCCGATGACGATTGCGCGCCGGAGCGAAGCCGTCCCTGTGTCTGCCGCAGCCCGACCTGCCTTTGACAGGCTGGCTTCGTCCTTCCGGCTGCAACTGTCGGCTGCCGCATCGGTCCAGCAGGCCAGCGCACAGTAACGCCCGACGCATCGCAGCGGGCCGCGGACCGCTGCGGCTACGATACGGCATGTCTGAAATCTATCTGGGCCTGATGTCCGGCACGTCGCTTGACGGTGTGGACGGCATACTCGCCGACTTTTCCGGATCGCCACTCAAGGTTCTGGCGCATGTGTCCATCCCCTTCAACGCCGGCCTCAAGGCACAGCTGCTCGCACTCAACACCTGCGGCAACGACGAACTGCACCGCGCTGCCCTTGCTGCCAACGCGCTGGTGAATGTCTACACCCAAGCCGTCGCAGGCCTGCTTGCAAGCAGTGGAACGAGCGCCGCGCAGGTCAAGGCGATCGGCGCCCATGGGCAGACTGTGCGGCACCGGCCCGGCGAGTTCGATGGCAATGGCTATACCGTGCAGATCAACAACGCCGCCCTGCTGGCCGAGCGCACGGGCATCGACGTGGTGGCGGACTTCCGCAGCAGGGATGTGGCCGCTGGAGGCCAGGGCGCGCCGCTGGTGCCCGCCTTTCATGCCGGCATGTTCAGCAGCCGGGGGCATGCTGTGAACGTGATGAACATCGGCGGCATTGCCAACCTGAGCGTGCTGTCGGACGACGGCGGCATCGCCGGCTTCGACTGCGGCCCCGGGAACAGCCTGATGGACCACTGGTGCCGGCTGCACACGGGCCAGGAGTTTGACGCTGGCGGCCAATGGGCGGCATCGGGCACGGTGAACCAGCGGCTGCTGGACAAATTGCGGGAAGAGCCCTATTTCCGTCAAGTTCCCCCCAAGAGCACCGGGCGGGACCTGTTCAACCCGGCATGGTTGTCGGGGCACCTTCAGGCACTCGGTGCAATGCCGCCTGAAGACGTACAGGCAACGCTGGCCGAACTCACCGCCACCAGTTGCGCCGCTGACGTCATGGCATATGGGCACGCCAGCGAGGTCCTGATCATCTGTGGCGGCGGCGCGCTCAACTCCCATTTGATGTCAAGGATGCAGGCTGCATTGCCGGGAATGAAGGTCGAATCTTCTGCGATGCACGGGCTTCCCCCGCTGCAGGTGGAAGCCGCAGCATTCGCCTGGCTGGCCCGCCAGTGCATGCTGCGCGAGCCTGCCGGCTTGCCGTCCGTCACAGGTGCATCAGGCCCGAGGATCCTCGGCGCGGTATATCCACGCTGACCCGGCATGTCCCACACCGCGTAAGACCTCGCCCACAGGGATTTAAGTTTCCGCTGATGGCTGCCTCAAAGGTGCGGCGGTATCTTCGAGTTGTCTTTTCAAACCAACTGGAGAAATCATCATGCCAATGCTTCTTTTGTGGATTCTGGGTGTCCCCCTGAGCCTTTTGATCGTGCTGAAACTGTTCGGAATTTTCTGATCCCGGCAACCCAAACGTAAAAGCCGCCTCGAGAGGCGGCTTTCTTCCTGGAGCAAATGATTTCAGGCTGAAAAGCTGGAGCCGCAACCACAGGTTGTGGTTGCGTTAGGGTTCTTGATCACGAACTGCGCACCCTGGAGGTCTTCCTTGTAGTCGATTTCGGCGCCGACCAGGTACTGGTAGCTCATGGCGTCAATCAGCAGCGAAACACCGTTCTTGGACATCACGGTGTCGTCTTCATTGGTGATCTCGTCAAAGGTGAAACCGTACTGGAAGCCCGAACAGCCTCCGCCCTGCACGAACACGCGCAGCTTGAGCTCAGGGTTGCCTTCTTCGGCAATCAGGTCGGCAACCTTGGCAGCAGCGCTGTCGGTAAAGACGAGCGGGGCAGGCATTTCGGTCTGGATGTTTTCGGCAACGGCACTCATGGGGAACTCCGGTCAACGGCTGATGGCCAAATAGTACAGCAATCTGCTCAACCATTCAGTCAGCCGTTATTTGCCGCCAGTTTGAGTGTGGGTTTTTCCTCGCCGGGAGCCATGGGCTGGAGCTGGCCGGCGATGACTGCGCCCTGGTGCATCTCGAGTGCCTTGTAGTGGACGTCGCCCGAGATCCTGGCCTTGGGCTGCAATTCGAGCAGTTCGCTCGCGAAAACAGGGCCATGCACGGTGCCATTGATGATGACGTGGTCCGCATGGATCTGGCCCTTGACCGAAGCGGTCTCCGAAATGACGAGGATGCTGGGCTGGTCTTCATTGGCACGGATATCGCCCACGACCTCCCCATCGACCCTCAAACCCTCGGTGAAAATGAAGTGGCCCTCAATGCGGCTGCCGTGCGCAATGAGGCTCTTGATGGGCGGTTGCTTCTTCTTGCCAAACATGGGTTGCTCCAGCGCCGGTTAAAGCTTGATTGTGTGCACCGCGCGAACTGCAGTGCCCTCCACCACCTTGGCGGACACGTTTTTTACCACGACTTGGGCGGGCAGGTCGACAATTCCTTCCATCCTGCGGTACTGCCTGAGCTGCAATGCCTGAGGGCCGTCAGGCAAAGCCAGCACCCAGGGCTTGCCATTCTGCGTGCCGGCAAACGTGACTTCCAGCCTGCCATTGAACTCCACTGCGTTCTTGACGGGCTGGATGACAAGCACCTGCCACTTCATCTGCACGCCTGATTCGGTGTCGCTCAATACCTCTGCCTGAAGGCCGCGTATGGCCACACCGTCGGTGCCACCAGCCGGAATGAGCTTCTCGAAAAAACCGAGATCGTCACGCAAGGCGCGATTCTCACTCTCCAGCAGCCTGATCTGCGCGGTCAGCCGCTCCTGCGCGGCCTTCTCTGCGGTGAGCAGGCTGCCCGAGGTGTTGACTACAGACTGTGCCTTGTCGCGCTCGGCGCGCAAACGGGTCACTTCGTCGCGCAGTGTGGAGAGTTCCCGGGTCGAATTGCCGTCCAGGCCGGCGATGCCCCGGCCAAACTCGAACGCCCACAGGCCGATGGAGCCGCAGAAACCGAGCACGATGGCCACCACCGCCCATCGCAACGGCCAGGGCATGGCACTGCGTACAGCCATGCGGGGAGCACTGATGGTCAGGCGGCGGCGGAGCAGGCGAAAGCGCATTGTTGAGTCAATTGCATGGGACCTGTATGGTGCCAGAAACAACAAAGCCGCCCCAAGCGGACTTGTGCGGCTTTGTTTCTGAGGAGCGCGAGGACTCCTGGTTCGATCAGCGCTTGCTGAACTGCTTGCGGCGGCGGGCGCCGTGCAAACCGACCTTTTTACGCTCGACTTCACGCGCGTCACGCGTCACGAAGCCGGCCTGGCTCAGCGCCGGCTTGAGCGCTGCGTCATAGTCGATCAGCGCACGGGTGATGCCGTGGCGGACTGCGCCGGCCTGGCCGGACTCGCCGCCGCCGTGCACATTGACCATGATGTCGAAGGTTTCGACATGGTTGGTCAGGTACAGGGGCTGCTTGCAGATCATGATGGAGGTCTCGCGGCCGAAATAGGCCTGGATGTCCTTGTCATTCACGGTGACCTTGCCGGTACCCTTTTTCAGGAATACGCGGGCAACGCTGGACTTGCGGCGGCCAGTGCCATTGTTCCAATCACCGATCATGCTGCGCTCCTGAGCTGGGGAAGATCCAGCACTTTGGGCTGCTGGGCGGTATGCGGGTGCTCTGCGCCGCCGTACACCTTGAGTTTCTTGATCATCGCGTAGCCGAGGGGGCCCTTGGGCAACATGCCCTTGACTGCCTTTTCCAGGGCGCGGCCCGGATGCTTGGCTTGCATGTCGCGGAAATTGGTGGCCGTGATGCCGCCCGGGAAACCGGAATGGCGGTAGTACACCTTGTCGAGCGGCTTGGCGCCGGTGACGCGCAGCTGGGCTGCATTGATGATGACGATGAAGTCACCGGTATCGACGTGAGGCGTATAAATGGCCTTGTGTTTGCCGCGCAAACGGAGAGCAACTTCGCTGGCTACTCGTCCGAGGACCTTGTCGGTCGCGTCAATCACAAACCACTCGTGCGTCACGTCAGCGGGTTTGGCGCTGAACGTTTTGGTCATGAGTTTTTCTCTTTCGAGCTGGTTTGCGGAAACCTGGGGGGGTTCCCTGGTTCGGGCTCTTTTCCACGGTCGGTGCTCCTCTTGCGGGAGTCTCTTAGGTGGGTCCATGCGCGGGGCCGGGGCCCTTTTGCATCTTCGTCGCGGAGCCACAAAATCGCTACGGAGCCAAAGATTATACGAATAATCAGGGACTTGGCGCAAACCGGTGTGAGCCCCAAACAGTAATGTCCCCTTCTTCCCAGATAGAAGTGTCCCCTTGT
>CAZFKW010000107.1:0-2857 GCA_964519795.1 uncultured Ramlibacter sp.
CGAAATCCAGGATTGGGGCAAACCTTGGGCAGACAGCTTCAAGACCTTCAGATCACGCCTCCATCAACAAGTGAACAAACACCGGGCCGGGGAACGCGACGCCTTCAACGTCAATGCATCACAATATAACCTGTTTTTCATGACAGCTTTGCGTCTGGCGCTTGTAATGTGCTTGTTTGGCGGGCGCATTCTGCTATCAAAAAGATACCAAGCCAGCTACCCATGAGAGTCTTCAGAGGTTTCAACCATCCCGGCGTGGCCGCATCATGCGCGCTGACCATCGGAAATTTTGACGGTGTTCACCGCGGCCACCAGGCCATGCTGGCCCTGCTCAACAACGAGGCGCAACACCGGGGCGTGCCCAGTTGCGTCATGACCTTCGAGCCCCATCCGCGCGACTATTTCGCTGCCGTCCTGCGCAAGCCGGAACTCGCGCCGGCGCGCATTGCCACGCTGCGCGACAAGCTGACCGAGCTGGAGCGCTGCGGAGTGAACCAGTGTGTGGTCTTGCCGTTCGACGCCAGGCTCTCGTCGCAGGCGCCCAGTGACTTCATCAATGAAGTGCTGGTCAAGGGGTTGGGCGTCAGGTACGTGCTCGTGGGGGACGACTTCCGCTTTGGCGCCAGGCGCGCGGGCGACTACGCCATGCTGGACGCCTCGGGCACCCATCACGGCTTTGAAGTCGCGCGCATGAACAGCTACGAGGTGCATGGCCTGCGAGTGTCAAGTTCTGCTCGGCCGGCCCTACAGCATCAGCGGCCACGTGGTCCACGGCCGCAAGCTCGGCCGCGACCTGGGCTTTCGCACCTTGAACCTGCGCTTTTCCCACTGGAAACCTGCGGCGAGCGGGATCTTTGCCGTGCATGTGCATGGCTTGTCGGACGAGCCCCTCATCGGCGTCGCCAACCTGGGCATCAGGCCGTCCCTGGACCCCCACGACGTCAATGGGGGCCGGGTGCTTCTTGAAACCTACTGCCTCGATTGGCCGGCCCACCTGGGCGCCGACGGGGGCTACGGTAAAATCATTCGCGTGGAACTGCTTCATAAACGACGAGCTGAAGTACGATGGCCTTGACGCCCTTAAAGCGGGCATCGCCAGGGACTGTGCGGACGCGCGCGCCTGGTTCGCCTCCACCCATCGCCAGACCACCCGCGACCGAATTTGACGCGGTGTGTCATTGCAGCCACCGGCTGCGATCCATGCCTTCCCAGCCATCGCGCGTTCCCGGACCGCTCCCGGAACAACAACCCTCACGCACCGCTTTCTGGCACTCCATGACCGACAAGACCTCCGCTGCGACAGCCACAGACAAGACCGACTACCGGGCCACCCTGAACCTGCCCGACACCCCCTTCCCCATGCGCGGCGACCTGCCCAAACGCGAGCCGGGCTGGGTGAAGGAGTGGGACGACAAGGGCCTGTACAAGCGCCTGCGCGATGCGCGCAGCGGCGCGGCAAAGTTCGTGCTGCACGACGGCCCGCCCTACGCCAACGGCCAGATCCACATGGGCCATGCCGTCAACAAGATCCTGAAAGACATGATCGTCAAGGCGCGCCAGCTCGAGGGCCTTGACGCCATCTATGTGCCCGGCTGGGACTGCCATGGCCTGCCCATCGAGAACCAGATCGAGAAGACCTTTGGCCGCAACCTGAGCCGCGACGAGGTCCAGGCCAAAAGCCGCGCCTACGCCACCGAGCAGATCGCATTGCAGAAGGAAGACTTCAAGCGGCTGGGCGTGCTCGGCGAATGGGACAACCCCTACCTCACCATGAATTTCGCCAACGAGGCCGACGAGATCCGCGCCCTGAAGCGGATCATTGAGCGCGGCTTCGTGTACCGCGGCTTGAAGCCCGTGTACTGGTGCTTTGACTGCGGCTCCTCTTTGGCCGAATTCGAGATCGAATATGCCGACAAGAAGTCGCAGACGCTGGACGTTGGCTTCAAGTGCGCCGAGCCGGACAAGCTCGCTGCCGCCTTTGGCCTGCCAGCGCTTGCCAAAGACGCCTTTGCCGTCATCTGGACCACCACCGCCTGGACCATCCCGGCCAACCAGGCGCTCAACCTCAACCCGGAGCTCGAGTACGCGCTCGTGGACACTGAGCGCGGACTGCTGCTGCTGGCCGCGTCGCTGGTCGAAAAGTGCATGGAGCGCTACCAGCTCACCGGCACCGTGCTGGCGACCACACTGGGCAGGAACCTGGACCACATCACCTTCCAGCACCCACTGCACGACGCGGACCCAGGCTACCGTCGCCTGGCGCCCATCTTCCTGGCCGACTACGCAACGGCCGACGATGGCACCGGCCTGGTCCACTCCTCGCCGGCCTACGGCGTGGAAGACTTCAACTCCTGCGTATCCAATGGCATTGCCTATGACGACATCCTGAACCCGGTGCAAGGCAATGGCCGCTATGCGGATGAACTGGCACTGTTTGGCGGCCTGAACATCTGGAAGGCCGCACCGCAAGTGATCGACGTGCTGCGCGACAACGGCCGCCTGTTTGCCACCCAGACCATCACCCACAGCTACCCGCATTGCTGGCGCCACAAGACGCCGGTGATCTACCGCGCGGCAGCGCAGTGGTTTGTGCGCATGGATGAGGGCGAGGGTGTGTTCACGAAAGACAAGGCTTCGCAGACCCTGCGCCAGCTGGCGCTCAATGCCATCGAGGAAACCAGCTTCTACCCGGAAAACGGCAAGGCCCGCCTGCGCGACATGATCGCCGGCCGCCCCGACTGGTGCATCAGCCGCCAGCGCTCCTGGGGTGTGCCCCTGCCCTTTTTCATCCACAAGGACTCGGGCGAGCTGCACCCGCGCACCATGGAACTCATCGACGTGGCCGCCGCCATGGTCG
>CAZFKW010000107.1:2903-3166 GCA_964519795.1 uncultured Ramlibacter sp.
CTGCCGAGGAACTGATCGGTGCCGACGCCGCGCAGTACTTCAAGAGCAACGATATCCTTGACGTCTGGTTCGACTCGGGCACCACGCACTACCACGTGTTGCGGCGCAGCCATGAGGCACAGTCAGCCTGGCCTGCCGACCTGTACCTGGAAGGCCATGACCAGCATCGCGGCTGGTTCCACAGCTCGCTGCTGACGGCCTGCGCCATGTACGACCATGCGCCCTACAAGGGCCTGCTGACGCACGGCTTCACGGTGGATGCC
>CAZFKW010000107.1:3176-3505 GCA_964519795.1 uncultured Ramlibacter sp.
GGCGTGGACCCGCAGGAGACCAGCAAGAAGCTGGGCGCAGAAATCATCCGCCTGTGGGTGGCCGCGAGCGACTATTCCGGCGACATTGCCGGCGACGACAAGATCCTCGCCCGCGTGGTGGACGGCTACCGCCGTATCCGCAACACGCTGCGCTTCCTGCTGGCCAATGTGAGCGACTTCGACGTTGCGAAAGATGCGGTGCCCCTGGCGCAGATGCTGGAGATAGACCGCTATGCACTCAGCCGCGCGGCGCAGTTCCAGGCCGAGGTACTGGCGCACTACAAGGTTTATGAGTTCCACCCGGTCGTTGCCAAGCTGCAGTTGTATTG
>CAZFKW010000107.1:3515-10636 GCA_964519795.1 uncultured Ramlibacter sp.
GACCTGGGCGGCTTCTACCTGGACATCCTCAAGGACAGGCTCTACACCACGGCGCCGAAGTCGCTGGCACGCCGCAGCGCCCAGACCGCCTTGTGGCAGATCACCCACGCCATGCTCCGCTGGATGGCGCCGTTCCTCAGCTTCACCTCTGAAGAAGCCTGGAAGATCTTCGGCGACTCGGAGTCGATCTTCCTGGAAACCTATTCGTCATTTGATGCCCCCGACGAGGCGCTGCTGGCCAAGTGGGCGCGCATCCGCGAGGTGCGCGATGCGGTGAACAAGGACATCGAAACCCTGCGGGCAGACGGCAAGGTGGGCTCTTCCCTGCAGGCCACGCTGGCGCTCACGGTCAACGCAGGCGATCATGCCCTGCTGGGCAGCCTTGGTGACGATCTCAAGTTCGTGTTCATCACGTCTGTCGCAAAGCTGCTTTCAGGCGACGAGCTGTCCATCACCACGGCGCCGAGCACGGCTGCCAAATGCGACCGCTGCTGGCACTACCGCGACGACGTGGGTCATGACCCCGCGCACCCGGCCATCTGCGCCCGATGCACGAGCAACCTGTTTGGCGCCGGCGAAGCCAGGGCGTTTGCCTGAACGATGACGCGAGCACACATGGTCTTCAAATCCAACTCGAGCTCGATGCTGCCCTGGCTGGGCCTGGCACTCATCATCCTGATCGCCGACCAGTTCACCAAGGTGCTCATCG
The DNA here is from genome assembly GCA_964519795.1 of uncultured Ramlibacter sp. Classification (GTDB taxonomy): domain Bacteria; phylum Pseudomonadota; class Gammaproteobacteria; order Burkholderiales; family Burkholderiaceae_C; genus JACMQX01. The sequence goes on from CAZFKW010000107.1 coordinate 4,225, forward strand.
TCGGTTACTACCAGCTGGGTGACAGCACCACCATCACGGGCTTCTTCAACATCGTGCGGGCCCACAACACCGGTGCGGCGTTCTCGTTCCTGGCGAGCGCGTCCGGCTGGCAGCGCTGGTTCTTCACCGCCATCGGCGTTGCGGCTGCGCTGTTCATCCTCTGGATGCTCAAGTCGCACCCCGGCCAGAAGCTGTTTTCGTTTGCCATGGCCTGCATCCTCGGTGGTGCTGTCGGCAACGTGATCGACCGCGTGCTCTACGGCTATGTGGTGGACTTTCTCGACTTTCACTGGGCCGGCTGGCACTTTCCGGCGTTCAACATTGCCGACAGCGCCATCAGCATCGGCGCGGCCTGCCTGATCCTGGACGAATTGCTGCGTGTGCGGCGCGGCAAGTAAGACCGGCCGTTCACGGCAGGCGCGATAGTTGCTGCAGGGTTTCCCTGCTTACGCAGCGCCACGGCAGGCGTATAGTGAACGTCTGAATCAATGAAGCACCTGTTGAACTTGTTGGCAGCCATCGCGCTGCTTGTCTGGGGAACCCATCTCGTCCGCACCGGCATCCTCCGGGTGTTCGGGGCCAACCTGCGCCATGTGCTGGCGCGCAGCATCAGCAACCGCTACACGGCCGCCATCTCGGGCATAGGGGTGACTGCCCTGGTGCAGTCCAGCACGGCCACCTCGCTCATCGTCTCTTCGTTTGTCGGGCAGGGGCTGATCACCCTGCCATTGGCCCTGGCCGTCATGCTGGGGGCGGACATCGGGACAAGCCTGATGGCGGTGGTGTTCTCGTTTGACCTGACCTGGCTGTCGCCGCTGTTCATCTTTGCCGGCGTGGTGCTGCGTTCACCGAAACCAACTTCGTATTCGGTGCCAGGACACCGACGTCGGGCGCTTCGGCCGCATCCTCATCGGCCTGGGCCTGATGCTGCTGGCCCTGCGCCTGGTGACGGCATCCACCGAAGTCCTGACCGAATCCGCCGCCGTCAAGGCCCTGCTCACCTCCCTCAGCAGCGACTTGCTGCTGGAGATCACCGTTGGCGCGGTGCTGGCCGTGGTGTCGTATTCGAGCCTTGCCATCGTGCTGCTGACGGCTACCCTGGCGGCTTCAGGCGTCATTCCGCTGGACGTTGCCCTGGGCCTTGTGCTGGGCGCCAACCTGGGCAGCGGCCTGCTCGCTGTCCTCACCACGGCCAAATCTGCGGTCGAAGTGCGGCAGGTGCCGCTGGGCAACCTTGTCTTCAAACTGCTGGGTGCCGCCCTGGCCGCGCCGTTTCTGGGCCAGTGGATGCATCATGTGCGGCCCTGGCTGGGCGAACCCGCGCTGGTGGTGGTCATGTTCCACCTTGCATTCAACATCGTGGTCGCCATGCTGTTCATCGGCTTCACCCAGGTGATCGCGCGCTGGGTCGAGCACTGGCTGCCCAAGCCGGACAAGTCCACCGTCAACGGCCGGCCGCACCACCTGGACCCTTCCGCACTGGCGACGCCATCGCTGGCCATCTCGTGCGCTGCGCGTGAGGCATTGCACCAGGCCGACGTGGTGGAGACCATGCTGCGCGGCATGCTGAACGTCATCCGCCACAACGACCTCAAGCTTGCAGAAGACCTGCGCAAGATGGACGACACGGTGGATGAGCTGTACTCCGCCATCAAGTACTACCTGACCAAGATCTCGCGCGAGGCACTGGCCGAGGAAGAGAGCAAGCGCTGGACAGACATCATCAGCTTCACCATCAACATGGAGCAGATCGGCGACATCATCGAACGCGTCATCCTGGATATAGAGGACAAGAAAATCAGGAAGGCCCGCAACTTCTCCGAGGCGGGCATGGCCGAGATCTGCGAGCTGCATGCCCGGCTGATCGACAACCTGCGCCTGGGCATGAGCGTGTTCCTCAACGGGACCGTGCGGGATGCCCAGAAGCTTCTGGAGGAAAAGGCGCGGTTCAGGGACCTGGAGCGGGAGTACGCCACCAGCCACCTGGCGCGGCTGTCGGACAACACGGTTCAGAGTATCGAGACCAGCTCACTGCATATTGACCTGATCAGCGACCTGAAGCGGATCAACTCGCACATCTGCTCGATTGCCTATCCCATCCTTGATTCAGCCGGCGCACTGGCGCCCAACCGCCTGCGCCAGCCGGCATTGCTGGACAACAACCAGTAGGCTGAATCAGTGCTCATGCGCCGGGAAAGGATGCTGGACCCGCGTATGGGGAGGCTGACGCGAACCTGTTGCGCTCCCTGACGCAGTAGTCGACAAGGGCGTCGATTTCCATGGACTTGTCAAACACGGCATCCGCGCCCAGCTGCGCGCAGCGCCACCGGATGTCCTCGGTCGCATGGTTGCTGAGAACGATCATCTTCTGCCGGGGCTGGCGGTATTTGCAGGCTGCCAGAATGTTCAGGCCACTGCCTTCCTTCAGGAACAGGTCCACGATGGCCAGGTCCCAGAAGTCGGTGTTGGCGGCAAGCCAGTCCTTGCCTTCTGATTCCGTCTCGGCAATGCCAACCGGCTCGACCAGCGCGAGTTCGGTCAGGGTCGCGAAGAGATTCTCACGGATGGTAGGGCTGTCTTCAACGATGTAGGCGCGGAACTTCATGGTCTTCCTGGTACTGTGCGGGCCGACGCACGTGTGGCAGCCGACTTTTGGCGATGGTCACAATTTAGCCTTGCGCCGCTGCGCTGGCTGAGAGGGCCAGCCGCGACGCCCTGTAGGAAAAGCCTGTCAGATACAGCCTGCGATGCCCGTCACAGTGCCGCACACAGGATCAGGGCGGCTTCCGGCGTGAATTCATCCCGCTGCAACCTGGTGAGGAGTTGCTGCCGGTCCAGAAGTTCAAAGCGCTCGACCTCCCCGTCCTGGTTGACCGGCACCATGCCTTCGGGCACCGTGCAGCGGAACCAGTCAATGTGCTCAACCACATAGCCGGCGCCGCCGCCATCGTCCGCGGGCCGGCGCGTGGTCACGCGACCACCTGCCCGCACGTCACCGAGGGATGAAAGCACCAGCCCGGCCTCCTCCCAGGTTTCCCGCTCAAGTGCTGTCTCCAGCGTGTCCGCAGCAGACACCATGCCACCCATGAGCGTATCCCACAGTCCCGGATCATTGGATTTGGCAAACGAGCGCTGCTGCACCCATACCCGCCCATCCGTGGCCTGGCCCACCAGGTGGACGGCATGGGTGGTGATGCCGAGCACGCGGATCACGGCACGCTCGACGGTACCGGCACGCCGGCCATGCTCGTCCGGGACGGCCAGCTGTTCATTGCGCCAGGCATGGGCAAGGCCTGCATCACGCAAGGCGAGCGCGACATGCTCAAGACTCGCTGTGACATCGCCATGGAGCAGCCAGTGCGGCGAGTCTGCGCCGGCAGACTGCTGCAGCACCGCACCGCCTCCAGGCAGCGTGAGGGGGGAAATCTGCGCAAGCAGGCCCGGCTCGACCGACCCGATCGACGCACCGCCACAAGCCACAGCCCGCAGGGGCACACGGGGCCGCAGAGGCGGCAGGTTGGCGCCGGCCTGCAACTCTGCCAGCCAGACCGCGTCAACCTCGCCCGGCTTCACAGCGTCAAAATGGTGCAGCCGGTCGTCTTGCGGGCTTCCAGGTCACGGTGGGCCTGCTGCACCTGCTCCAGCGGGTACTGCTGGTCAATGCGGATTTTCACCTTGCCGCTGCTGACAACGGCAAACAGGTCATCGGCCATGGCCTGCGTGCTCTCACGTGTGGCGATATGGGTAAACAGCGTCTGCCGGGTCACGTAGATCGAGCCTTTGGCTGCCAGGATGGCGGGCGCAAATGGCGCCGGCGGCCCGGACGCATTGCCAAAGCTGGCCATCAGTCCGAACGGCTGCAGGCAGTCCAGCGATTTGTCCCAGGTGTCCTTGCCGACCGAGTCGTAGACCACCTTCACGCCCCGGCCACCGGTGATTTCCTTGACGCGGACCAGGAAGTCCTCGCTTGCATAGTTGATTGCGTGAGCAGCGCCCATCTCCTTTGCCAGCGCGCACTTGGCATCAGAGCCCGCTGTGCCGATGAGCTGCAGGCCCAGCGCCCTGGCCCACTGGCAGGCGATCAGGCCCACGCCCCCCGCAGCCGCGTGGAACAGCACGAAGTCGCCCTCTTTCAGCCCGCCCTGGGGCAGCGCCTTGCGCAACAGGTACTGGGCGGTCAGACCCTTGAGCATCATGGCCGCGCCGGTCTCGAAGCTGATGTCGTCAGGAAGCTTGCAGACGCACCTGGCCGGCATGACACGCAGGTCGCAATAGCTTCCGGGGGGCTGGCTGGCATAGGCGGCGCGGTCGCCGGCCTTCAGGTGCGTCACGCCCTCACCCACGGCTTCCACGATGCCCGAGCCCTCCATGCCCAGGTTCAGCGGCATGGGGAAGGGGTACAGGCCGGTGCGCTGGTACACGTCGATGAAGTTCAGGCCCACGGCCTTGTGGCGGATGCGGACTTCGCCCGGGCCGGGCTCCCCCACTGTGACGTCCACTACCTTCAGCTCTTCCGGCCCGCCGTGGCGGGCTATCTGGACGGCTCTGCTCATGTCTTGCTCCTCATTGTGTTGGCGCGCGTAAGTGCGAAACCCGCCATCGTGCCACCAAACGGCTCCACGTGCAGACCTTGCGGTAAAGTCCTGCGATGCAATTCATCGACCTTGCCCCTCCCTACCGGCTTGTGTTTGGCAAACACGGTCCCTGCCTCGTCAACCTGCATGATGTCTACGTCGGCAATGCCATCGCCACATACGGAGAGTATGGTGAGATCGAGCTTGATTTCATGCGCAAACTTGTGCAGCCCGGCCGTGATGCGGTCGAAATCGGTGCCAACATGGGCTCGCACACCGTCCCGCTGGCGCGCCTGCTGGCCGAAAGCGGGCGACGCCTGCTGGCAGTTGAACCTCAGCCCGTGGTGTTCCAGAACATGTGTGCCAATGTGGCGCTGAACCGCCTGCTGAATGTGCACACCGAAAACGCGGCTTGCGCTGACTCCCAGGGCTGGCTGTCGTTCGACACGCCGGACTACACCGCAACCGGCAACTTCGGCGGCATCTCGATGCAGGCCGGCACTGCAGCAGCATCAGGCACACCGGGCAGCCAGCGGGTCCGCAGCGTGCCCCTGGACGAGCTGCTCGACACCACCTGGAACCCGGGATTCATCAAGATCGACGTGGAGGGTTTCGAGCAGCAAGTGCTGGAGGGAGCGCGCAATACCATCGCACGTCACCGCCCGTACATCTACCTTGAGAATGACCGCATCGAAAAATCAAGGTCCCTGATTGAATGGCTCTGGGCGGCCGGCTACAAGCTGTGGTTCCACCTGCCGCAGCTTTTCAATCCGCAGAACTTTGCGCAGAATTCGAAGAACATCTACGGCAATGTCGTATCGGTCAACATGATGGCCATTCCTCAGGAGATCCAGGTGGACATTGCAGAGGCGCCGCTGGCGGATGCGGGCTTCCATCCGCTTGCAGGACGCTGACGCCGGCACCGGCGGGTCCTGCGCCCGCAAGCCTGCGCAGGTACATTTGCCGACATGGACCATCGACTGACTCCCGGCACCATTGCGCTGCTGCTGGTGCCGCCCCTCCTGTGGGCGGGCAATGCGGTGGTAGGCCGCATGGCCAGCGGCCTCGTGCCGCCCGCCACCCTGAATTTCCTGCGCTGGGCATTGGCCTTTGTCATCCTGCTGCCCCTGGCAGCCTGGGTGCTCAGGCGGGGCAGCGGCCTGCTCACACATTGGCGCCGGTTTGCCCTGCTGGGCCTGCTCGGCGTAGGCCTGTACAACGCCTTGCAGTACCTCGCCCTGAAAACGTCCACCCCCATCAATGTCACGCTGGTAGCGGCGAGCATTCCGGTCTTCATGCTCGCCACCGGCGCGTTGTTCTTCGGCCAGCAGGTCACCCGGCGCCAGATCCTGGGCGCGCTACTGTCGATTGCCGGCGTCCTGCTGGTGCTCGCGCGCGGCCAGTGGGAGTTGCTGCTGCAATTGCGCCTGGTGCCCGGCGACCTGTTCGTGCTGCTGGCAACTGCCGCCTGGGCCTGGTATAGCTGGCTGCTTACCCGCCGTGACGAGCCGGAGGCCATCCGCAATGACTGGGCCGCCTTCCTGATGGCCCAGGTGGTGTACGGCCTCGTGTGGTCCGGTGCGTTCGCCGCCGGTGAGTGGGCGTGGACCGACGCGCAGATCACCTGGGGCCTGCCGCTCGTGGCCATCATGCTCTTCGTGGCCATCGGCCCGGCGGTGCTGGCCTACCGCTGCTGGGGCCTGGGGGTCCAGCGCGTCGGGCCGAACGTGGCCGGCTTCTTTGTCAACCTTACACCCCTGTTTGCGGCGCTACTGTCAACGTTGCTACTGGGCGAGATGCCCCACCTCTACCATGCCATCGCGTTTATCCTGATCGTA
>CAZFKW010000108.1:0-6814 GCA_964519795.1 uncultured Ramlibacter sp.
GCGTTGCGGCATCATCGTCAACGTGACCCCGTTCGAGCCCGAGTGGGAGGGCTATGTGACGCTGGAGTTCAGCAACACCACGCCCCTGCCGGCGAGGATCTACGCGGGCGAGGGCTGCGCCCAGGTGCTGTTCTTCGAGAGCGACGAAGTCTGCGAGACCTCCTACAAGGACCGCGGCGGCAAATACCAGGGCCAGCGCGGCGTGACGCTGCCCAAGGCGTAGTACTTCAGCGCCAAGGCCGTTCGGACCGGGTCCTACGGACCATTGCGGCGGCCTGTTCGCCGCACCACACTGAGCCACATGCCGCAAGCCATGCGGTTGTGGAGCAGTCCATGATGTACCTGAAAAATCCGGTCGCTGATGCGGTCGCCCCCGCCACTCACGCAGGTGCGGGTCTGGAACCCGTCCTACAGCCGGACGGGGTCAATGCCGAACCGGAGCCAGGCGGCCCCAACCTAGCATGGAGCCAGTTCTACCAGGAGTCTGCCATGCCTGCTGCAGCCACAACCACTTCTCCAACCCGGTCCGTGCCACAGGGCATGGGCTACCTCCTGACCGTACCCAGCTCCGGTGAGTGCGCCCAGCACCCGCGCTACTGGCCATCGGATCTTCTTTATTCCTTCACCCTGCAAATGGCCGCGCGTGGCTTCTGCGTCAGCGCATCCATGATGCTGGGTGACCGCCACTACGCGCTGGAGCAGCTGGCGCACGCCCACACCCTCAACGACGATGACCTGCGCGCCATGGCAGTGAAGCTGTTCACCTATTTCGACGCGCCACCCTGCGTCTCGCATGCGCGGCTGAACTGAGGCGACTGAGCCAGGGTGCTCTTGCAAGCGACCGCCATCGCGCAGTCGGACATCGCCCCATTCAGGTCATCCACCGCAGGTACTGCCGGATTCGGCCGCCGCTCGTCTGCGGCTACGGCAAACTCCACGACATTCCCGTCAAACGCCGCACCCCCCTGAACCGCGGTCCTGCCGGTATCGGCACCGGCTGAACGAGATATCAGCTGCGGGAGGGCGGCTGCCGTCTGGGTGGTGGCGAGCATGTGTGGCATGCGCTGGAGTCTCGCATTGCGCCCGCGTCCTACAGCGCTACAGGAAGTGCGCCGTATTGGCCGGCGGCCGTCGCTGCTTAGCATCTACTCACACACAGTCACATACCGTCAGGAGTAGAAATCATGTGGGCCGAACTCAAGACAAGCCATTTCAACGCCACCCGCGCCCGCGTTGAGTTGGCTATCGCCGCTGTCGCCCTGGCGCTGATCGCAGTGCTGCTGACGACCTTCACGACGCTCGCAACCGGTCAGGTCCGCAAGGCCGAACTGCGCCAGGCCCTGGTGCAGTCCGAACGGCAGGCCATTGTCCGTTGCGCTGACGAGTCGGCAAGTGCCTTCCTCATGCGCAGCTGCATGGCAGAGGTCAGGATGCAGACGGCACAGGCGTTGAGCGAATCCTACGGACTGGCAACGCGCGCACCAGCGCCCGCTGTAGCGGCCAACCAGGCCGCCCCCTCCACCCTGGCGGCGGGTGTATCGCTGGCATCCCTGCGCTGACTACCCTGCGTGCTTGGCAATGGCATGGGGCCGGCGGTGTGACGGACTGGCGTTTATCTGGAGACAAACAGGCAGACAAACAGTTACAACTCCCTCACACTGAATGTTCCAAAACGCAGTTTCCATCCAGGGAGGATTCCATGAAGACTGTTTACGTCGCGCTTTGTGCAAGCGCTGTGCTGGTTCTGGCCGCCTGTGGCGGCGGCGGCGGTGGAGCTGATGCACCAACGCTGGTCCTGACACCGCTGACCACCACCAACTACGATCCCACCGGCCGCGCTGCTGCTGCCACGCTGATCGATACGTCCTCGTCTGCATCATCGGCAGGAACCATTGCCGCAGTGGGCGGCTCGCCGGACACCGTTCCTGCGACCGGATTTGTACGCCTTGCCGAATACGCGTCCAGGCGTGCGATTGGTTCGCTGCGGGCGCGTGTGCAGCCTGCGGAGTCCTTCACCGAGTCCGACAACTGCGCGCTGGGCGGCAGTGTGTCTGTGACCGTCAATGACAATAACAATAACAACAATGACCAGGTGGACGCCGGAGACACTGCCAGCTTCAATTTCTACGCGTGCAAGGTTGATCCTGACGTGCCCACCGTCAATGGCGGGCTGGACTTCGCATTCCAGGCCATCACGCTTGACGTGTACGGTGACCCGGTTGCCTACAGTGCCACGGTCACCGCGCGCCAGCTTGTTTCCGGCGGAAGTTCGATCAACGGGCCGGCAGACTACAACGTGACCGCCACCAGGGCAACCGTCAACTACCGCAACACGGTGTCCACACGCAAGGGCGTGGAGACCGTGTACAACTTCTCCGCCACGATTGACAGATCGGGCGTCAACACGACCTTGACGGCCGCAGGCGAGATCGGCCTCCATGGGGCGTCGTACATCCTCAGTACCCCGACGCCGATCATCATGGGTAACTTCTATCCAACTTCCGGCACGCTCAGGGTGGCTGACAATGCCGGCGGACGGGTAGACGTCAACATGGGCCTGACCACTTTCCAGCTGGTCCTGTACCTGCCTGGCGATACGAGCCAGGACGCAGCCGTCACCCATACGTGGGCGGATCTGGCAGCTGGCGCCATCTAGTGCTCCGCCCCCGCACCTGCGGCAACGTCGGTGCGGGTCTCCAGGGCGCAGCGCACCGCCGCACGCAGGCCCGTGACCATTTCTTCGAGTGGCATCGCGGGCGTGCCTTGCCCCGGCAGCCACGGCACATGGATGAAGCCGCCGCGCGTGCCGCGCAACGCCGGCCGCGTGGCCAGCTCATGCATGAGGCCGTAGAACACGTGGTTGCAGACGAAGGTGCCCGCCGTCTGCGATACCTCCGCCTGCACATCCGCCTGGCGAATGGCCAGCATCATGGCCTTGATGGGGAGGGTGCTGAAGTACGCGGCCGGACCGTCACGGCATACGGGCGTATCGACTGGTTGCCCTCCCGCGTTGTCGGGGATGCGGGCGTCATTGATGTTGATGGCCACGCGCTCCAGGGAAAGGGCGGCGCGCCCGCCCGCCTGGCCCACGCAGATGACGAGCGCGGGCCGGTGCCTGGCCAGCAGGCCCTGAAGCACCATCAGCGCCTGGCCAAACACGGTGGGCAGGCAGGCGGCCACCACGCGGTGCCCCGCCACCTGCCGGCCATGCAGCGCCTGTACAGCGAGCCAGCTCGGGTTTGTGAGGTCGCCGCCGAACGGGTCAAATCCCGTCAACAGGACGCGCGGCATGCTGACAGGCTTGCGGAGTACCATCATCTGACTTTAAAGCACAGGAGCAATCCATGAAGTGGGAAGGCAATCGGCAGTCAGACAATGTCGAGGACCGACGCTCGGGGGGCGGAGGCGGCGGCAGGGTGGGGGGCCGGAGCATCGGCATCGGCACGATCGTCATCGCGCTGGTGGGCGGCTGGATCTTCGGCATCAACCCCATGACCATCCTCAGTGCATTGAGCGGCGGCGCCCCCCAGGCGCAGGTGCAGCAGGGGTCCGCGCAGCGCCCGCCGGCGGATGACGTCGGCGCCAGGTTCATCTCCACCGTGCTGGCCGACACCGAAGACGTCTGGAAGCAGCAGTTCGCCCAGGGCGGCGGCACCTACAGGGAGCCCACGCTCGTGCTGTTCCGCGGCTCCACGCCCACGCAGTGCGGCCAGGGGCAGGCGGCAATGGGCCCGTTCTACTGCCCGGCTGACCAGCGGGTCTATATCGACCTGGGCTTCTACGACACTCTGAAGAACCGGCTCGGCGCGCCGGGCGACTTTGCGCAGGCCTATGTCATTGCCCATGAAGTCGGCCACCACATCCAGAACCTGCTGGGCATCACCACAAGGATGGACCAGATGCGCGGGCGCGTGAGCCAGGCTGAATACAACGCCATGAGCGTGCGGCTGGAGCTGCAGGCCGACTGCTTTGCCGGCGTCTGGGCGCATCATGCGCAGAACGCCCGGCAGATCCTGGAGCAGGGCGACGTGGAAGAAGCCATGAATGCAGCTGCAAAGATCGGCGACGACGCATTGCAGCGTTCCAGTGGCGGCGCCATCGTGCCCGAGAGCTTCACCCATGGCACCAGCGCCCAGCGCCAGCGCTGGTTCGCGACCGGGCTCAAGACGGGAAGCGTCAAGGCCTGCGACACTTTCAGCAGCCGCAACCTTTAATCATTTGGCCTGACGTCCCCTGGGGTCCTGCCTGAAATCCGGTCAGTTGTCGTTGCGGGCACTTGCGCTGCCCCTATCATGCAATGATGACAAGTCAGAACGAGTTGAGGGAGGGCCCCCTGGCTGCGCCGGCATCCGGCAATACTGCTGCCAGCATGCTTTCCTCCTCGCTTTCCGCAGCGGCTGTCACCATTCCCCATGCGATAGGCCTGGGCCTCCTGGCCTTCGCGCCGCTTGCGGGCGATGTACCGCTGGCAGGGCTCGTGCTCTGGTCCGCCGCGCTTCCCGGCCTTGCGCTCAGCCTGCTGGCGCCGCGCAAAGGGGTGATCTATGCGCCGAGCACCGTCGTGGCGCTGCTGTTTGCCGCCGTTGCTGCGGTGGTTGCCGGTGCGGCCGGGCGATTGGGGCTTGGCGGCGCGCACGTGCTTGCCATATGCGGTGCAACGGTCGGCCTCGCATTCATGATCCAGTGGGGCTTCGGTGTGGTGCGGCTGGCGTCACTTGCCCGTTTCCTGCCGCTGCCGGTGACCCATGGATTTGCGGCGGGCGTGGGGCTGGCCATGGTCGTCTCGCAGGTTGGCAAGGGTTTCGGCTCGGGCGGCTGGGCCTGGGACGGCAGGCTGGGCTGGCATGCGGCCGCCGCATTGGCCGTGGTGGCCGGCGCCTGGCTGTTGCAGCGCCGCTGGCCCCGCATACCCGGCATCCTCCTGGCGGCAGCCATTGTGTCGCTGCTGGTGCTGGCCTCGGGCCAGTCCGCGCAGTTCAATCCGGCAGCGCAAGCGTCTGTCTTCAGCTGGCCTGTATTGCCGGACTGGACCGGCGTGCCCTGGCTGGCCGTCGCGCGCGCCCACGGCGCGCAACTGGTATCTCTTGCAGTGCTGATGGCGCTCGTCAACAGCATTGACATCCTGGTATTCAATCAGGAGCTTGAGCTCGAGTACGGCGTTAGGGGTGATGCCAACAAGGCCCTGCGGCGTGAAAGCCTGGTATGCGCTGCCTGTGGAATTCTCGGCTTCATGCCGGCGTCCACCAGTGCATCGCGCTCACGCATTGCGCTTGAACGCATCGGCCCGTCAGGCGGTGTCGGTCTCACCCACGCGGGCATCCTGCTGCTGGTGGCCGTGACAGGCCACTGGTGGCTGCCCGGCGTGCCGCTTGCGGCGCTGGCCGGCGGGCTGATCCTTGCCGGCTTGCTGATGGTGCCGCGCGCCATGTGGTCGCGAGCCTATGCCCGGGCGGCGCCCGCCGCATTCAGCCAGAGCTGGCTGGTGGCGATCATATTTGCAACGGCCGGCGGCATTGGTGCCCTGTTGGCGGGCCTGGTGGTGGCGACCTTTGTGCTGCTTCATGCATCAGTCAATACGGCGATACGCCGCGTCTCGCTGGACGGCCAGCTGCGCTCGCGCAGGCTGCGCCGGGCCGCGTCCGACGCCTGGCTGGCCTCGCGCATGAACCGTGTCGCCGTGTTCGAGCTGCAGGGGCTGATGTCGTTCGGCGTGGCGGCCCATATGGCGGAACAGGTGCGCACAGCGGTGCTGCCGCGCCACGACCGGCTGATCCTGGATGCCAGCCGTGTGCCGGCCTGGGACAGCACCGCGCTTTTGCAGGTTCGCGCACTGGCGCGTGAACTGGCGCAGGGCGGTGTCATGCTGGCAGTCTGCGCCCTGGACGAGCGCGCCCGTGTCCAGCCGCTGGAAGGCATCCGCCGTCTGCCTGACCTCGACCGCGCGCTGGAGTGGGCCGAGGAGGCCATGCTGGACGAGCGGACCGACGCAGACCGCCCGGCCTATCCCGTCCACGAGCCCCTGGGCGAAGTAGGAGAAGGCGTCGGGACTGCGGGCCGCGCGGCGCTGGAGCGCCTGATGCGCCGCCAGGAGGTGGCGGCCAATGAGCAGGTATTTGCCGCCGGCAGCAACGACTCCGACCTGCTTGTGGTCCAGGAGGGGCGCGTCACGCTGGCCACCGCCTGGCCCCCCGACTCCGGCCTGCGCCTGGCTGCGGTGGGGCAGGGCATGGCATTTGGCGAGATGGCGTTCCTCAATGGCATGCCGCGCACCGCCCACGCCGGTGCAGAAGGCCAGCCCGCTGTCATGCTGCGGCTGTCACGTGCGGACTTCGACCAATGGGCCCTGGACTTCCCGCGCGATGCGCTCATTCTCATGGGCAACCTGGCGCAGGTGGGAACCCGCAGGCTCGCCGCAACCACGCGGCAACTGCGTGCAGTTCTGGAGTGATGGCGGGCCGCTGAATCCCCCGCAAGAGCCCGCTATGGATGTATGGGCTTCCCGAAACCGGGAAATGCGACAATAGCAGGCTAAATGACCTCATCTTTCTCCAACTTATCGCTGGCGCCCCAGCTGGCCCGCGCCGTAGCCGAAATGGGCTACGAGACCATGACCCCCATTCAGGAACAGGCGATTCCCGTCGTCCTGCAAGGCCGCGACGTCATGGGCGCAGCGCAAACCGGCACCGGCAAGACTGCCGCCTTCTCGCTTCCGCTGCTGCAGCGCATGATGAAGCACGAGAACCCGTCCACCTCCCCGGCCCGCCACCCGGTGCGCGCCCTGGTGCTGCTGCCCACGCGCGAACTGGCCGACCAG
>CAZFKW010000108.1:6824-8175 GCA_964519795.1 uncultured Ramlibacter sp.
CTGTACGCCAAGTACACCAACCTGCGCAGTGCGGTGGTGTTTGGCGGCATGGACATGAAGCCCCAGACGGCTGAGCTCAAGAAAGGCGTTGAAGTCCTGGTTGCCACCCCCGGCCGCCTGCTGGACCACATCGAGGCCAAGACAGCCGTGCTCAACCAGGTGGAATATGTCGTGCTTGACGAAGCCGACCGCATGCTGGACATCGGCTTTCTGCCGGACCTGCAGCGCATCCTGTCCTACCTGCCCAAGCAGCGCATCACCCTGCTGTTCTCCGCCACCTTCTCGCCAGAAATCAAGCGCCTGGCCAACAGCTACCTGCAGGACCCGGTGACGATTGAAGTCGCCCGCTCCAACGCCACGGCCTCCACCGTCGAGCAGCATTTCTACAGCGTGGGCGCCGACGACAAGCGCCGCGCCCTGCACCAGATCCTGCGCGAGCGCGGCCTCAAGCAGGCCTTCGTGTTCGTCAACAGCAAGCTCGGCTGCGCGCGCCTGGCGCGCTCCCTGGAGCGCGAGGGCCTGAGCACGACGGCCCTGCACGGCGACAAGAGCCAGGACGAGCGCCTGAAGGCTCTTGACGCCTTCAAGAAGGGCGAGGTTGACCTGCTGGTGGCAACTGACGTCGCTGCCCGCGGCCTGGACATCAAGGATGTGCCGGCGGTGTTCAACTTCGACATCCCCTTCAACGCCGAGGACTATGTGCACCGCATCGGCCGCACCGGCCGCGCCGGCGCCTCGGGCCTGGCGGTGAGCTTTGTGTCCAGCAGCGATGTGCGGCTCGTGTCCGACATTGAAAAGCTGCTTGGCAAGAAGCTTGAAATCGAGGCCATCGAATACGAGGAAGACAAGCCCCGCGGCCGCATCAACACCGGTCGCCGCATGTACACCCCGGACGGCAGCGGTGACGACCCGCGCGAGGTGCTCGATGTGCCGCTGGATGAGCACGGCGAGCCGCTGACCCCGCCGCGCGAAGGTTTTGACGACGTGCGCGCCCGCCAGGACCGCCGCGCCGCGCGTGAGTCCCGCGACGAACGCTCCATGCGCACGCCGCGTGGGCAGCGCGAATACACCCGTCCGCCGGCGCAGCCCCGCGACCCGTTCTTCGAGCAGCCCTACGAAACCCCGGCAGTCGAAACCCCTCCCGCCTGGGAAGCAGCCGCCAAGGCCGGCACCACGCGCGGCATTTCTGCGAACATCAAGCCCAAGCGCAAAGTCGCGGCTTTGTTCAAAGCTATCAACTAAGTCTTTGTTATCCCGGACTTGATCCGGGATCCATGTTGGTGTGCGCTGGCTCTGTCAATAGCCGCGCCTGCCGGCGCTGGGAACGTCAAGTCCGCGCGTCGCGCGGACT
>CAZFKW010000108.1:8185-10417 GCA_964519795.1 uncultured Ramlibacter sp.
AGCCTCAGCGCCGCAGGCGCTGCACTTGAACACGCGGCGGCGTCAGCCGGGCTTCTGAGCCTCAGGACACTTCACCTGGATCAACTCCCGGTCTGCAGCAGAAGAGCCAAGACGCAGTGCGCTCAGGCACCCACCCCACACACAGCCCGTATCCAGCGAGAGCACATCGTCGCGCTCCAGCCAACCGAGGGTGGACCAGTGGCCAAAGGCGATGAGGGAGCCTTCTGTCGCGCGCCCAGGCACGTCAAACCAGGGGTAGAAGCCCGGCGGAGTCTTTTCGGCGCCCTCCTTGACGGTGAACTCCATGAGTCCTTGCGGCGTGCAAAAGCGCAACCGCGTCAGCGCATTCACGATGGCCCGTATGCGCTCCATGCCGCGCAGCGACTCGGCCCATTGAGCAGGCTCGTTGCCGTACATCTGCGTGAGGAACTCGCCGCAGTCCGGCCCGCCGAGCACGGCTTGCACTTCCGCAGCATACGCAACCGTCTGCTCCACCGTCCACTGCGGCAACACGCCCGCATGCACCATCAGGCAGCCGTTCTCCAGCATGGCCATGCGCTGGCGCCGCAGCCAGTCAAGCATGGCCTCACGGTCGGGCGCATCCAGGATCCCGCCCAGCGTGTCGTTTCGGTGCGGCTTGCGCACACCATGGGCCACGGCCAGCAGGTGCAGGTCGTGGTTGCCCAGCAGGCACTGCGCGGCAGGCCCCAGCTTCATGAGCCGGCGCAACACCGCAGCCGAATCCGGCCCGCGGTTGACCAGGTCGCCCAGCAGGTAGAGCGTGTCGCGGCTCGGGGAGAAATCAAGGGTCTTCAGCAGGCGCGCCAGAGGGTCATCGCAGCCCTGCACGTCACCAATCAGGTACATTGCCATGTGTTCATTCTCCCCCGAGGCCCATGGATTTTCTGCTGATCGCGTTCCTGACCCTGCTCAACGGGGTCTTCGCCATGTCTGAACTCGCCCTCGCTTCCAGCCGCAAGGCGCGCCTCACGGCCATGAGCGAGATGGGCGACAAGGGCGCCACCACTGCGCTCAAGCTGCTGGAAAACCCCACACAGTTCCTGTCCACGGTGCAGGTGGGCATCACCTCCATCGGCGTGCTCAATGGCATTGTCGGCGAGGCCGCCTTCAGCGACGACCTGGCCGCCTGGCTGCGCACACTGGGCGCGTCAGACAAGGCATCCGCCATCACCGCGACCGGCATCGTCGTGACCGTCATCACCTTCATCACCATCATCTTCGGCGAGCTGGTGCCCAAGCGCATTGGCCAGCTTTATCCGGAAACCGTCTCGCGCGTGGTGGCCCCGCCGATGCACTGGATGGCCGTTGCCGCCAAGCCGTTCGTCAAGCTGCTGTCGGCCACCACGCAGGCCATCCTCAAGCTGCTGCGCATCGACAGCACAGGCAACCGCGCCATGACCGAAGAAGAAATCTCCCACAGCCTGGAAGAGGGCGTGGACGCCGGCGTCATCGAGGAACATGAACACCAGATGGTGCAGAACGTCTTTCACCTGGACGACAGGCTGCTCACTTCCCTCATGGTGCCGCGCTCCGACATCGACTGGCTGGATGGGTCCACCAGTGTCGCGCGCAGCCTGCACCTGGCAGGCGCCAGCGGCGGCAAGGGCGCGCATTCGTGGTACCCGGTGTGCCGCGGCAGCCTGGACGATGTCGTGGGCGTCATCAGCGTGGCGCGGCTGCTGGAGCTGGGGCCGCAGCATGACGGCCCCATCGAGAGGCAGGCGCAGCCGGCCACCTTTGTCCCCGAAACCCTGAGCGGGCTGGAACTGCTCGAGCAGTTCCGCGCACGCTCCACCCGCATGGTGTTCGTGGTGGACGAATACGGCGTGGTGCAGGGCCTCATGACCCCACGCGACATGCTGGAGGCCATCACCGGCGAGCTGCAGCCCGGCGCGCAGGGCGATGCCTGGGCCACGGAGCGGGACGACGGCACCTGGCTGCTCGACGGCCTGATGCCGGTTGCCGAACTGCGGGCGCGACTGGACATCCGCGAACTGCCGGGGGAGGACAAAGGGCGTTACAACACCGTGGCAGGACTGCTGATGTCGGTGTCCGGCCGGCTGCCGGAGACGGGCGACCGCATCGAGTGTGCCGGCTGGGTGTTTGAGGTGGTGGACCTGGACGGCAAACGCATCGACAAGGTGCTGGCCTCGGCCGTGCTGCAGGACGACAAGGCACCCGCATGAACCTTGGTGGCCTTGAAGCGCCTCC
>CAZFKW010000109.1:0-10402 GCA_964519795.1 uncultured Ramlibacter sp.
AGCACGTAGCAGAAGATGTTCTCGACGCTCACGCCCAGCTCCATCGCCACAAACGCGCGCATGCGGGCCGAGTCGAGGATGCCGGCCTGGCCGATCACGCGCTCGCGCGGCAGGCCGCCGGCCTTCATGGCCACATAGCACATGGCGTCCAGCGGGTTGGTCAGGATGATGTAGATCGCATTCGGGGAACGCTTGAGGGTCTCTTCAGTGGCCTTCTTGACGATATCGGCATTGGTGGCCAGCAGGTCGTCACGGCTCATGCCCGGCTTGCGCGGCAGACCGGCGGTGATGACCACGATGTCAGAACCTTCGCTGGCGGCATAGTCATTGCTGCCTTCGATCTTGACATCCTTGCCGATCACCGGCATGGCCTGGAACAAATCGAGGGCTTTGCCCTGCGGCATGCCCTCGACAACGTCGATCAATGCAATATCGGCCAGCTCACGCTCTGCCAGCCAGTGGGCGGCGGTGGCTCCAGTCATGCCCGCGCCTACGATCGTAATCTTGTGCGACATTCACTTCTCCGCTTTGATTTGGGAATTATGGTTTTTTGTACGAACGCGGCGATTATATCACCGACAACATTTAGCCTCCGCCCGGCCCACAAAACAAAGCGTCCTCAATAATTGAGGACGCTTGTACCTTGCATCTCGTTCAGCCTAGCCTGCGCTACTCGTGGGTTATTCGTTAGCTTCCAGAAAGCGGGTTGCCTGGATGCCGGCGGCCGCGCCCATGCCTGCCGAGGTAATTACTTGGCGGAAGTGCGGGTCGGCCACTTCGCCGGCCGCGAACACGCCGGGCACATTGGTTTCCATGTAGCGGTTGGCCACCAGGTAGCCGCCCGCATCCATCTCCAGCTGATCTACGAACAGCTGGGTATTGGGCGTGTGGCCGATAAAAATGAACACACCATCCGTAGTGAAGGGCTGCTTCTCACCGGTCTCCACGTTCTCCAACTCCACGGTCTGCACCGTGCCATTGCCTTCGATCTTGTTGACCACCGTATTGGTGATGAACTTCATCTTGGGGTTGTCCTTGGCCCGCTGCAACAGCAGCTCACCCGCCCGGAAGTCGTCCCGGCGATGAACAAGGGTTACGTTGTTGGCAAAGCGGGTCAGGAAGGTGCCTTCTTCCATGGCGCTGTCGCCGCCGCCCACCACCACGATGTCCTTGTCCTTGAAGAAAAAGCCGTCACAGGTGCCGCAGTACGAGACGCCGCGGCCGGTGAACTCGGTCTCGCCCGGCACTTGCAAATGGCGCGGCGTGGCGCCGGTGGCAATGATCAGCGTATCCGCCACGTATTCGGTGGCGTAGCTGGTCACCTTGAAGGGGCGCTGGCTCAGGTCCACCTTGACCGCGGTGTCGAACACGGTTTTGGCGCCAAAATGCTCGGCCTGCTTGCGGAACAGCTCGGTCAGCTCAGGGCCGCCCACCGCATCCGGAAAGCCGGGATAGTTCTCGATGGTATGAGTCAGCGAAACCTGGCCGCCGTACTCCTGGCCGGCCAGCACCACCGGCTGCAACTGGGCGCGGGCGGTGTACAGCGCCGCCGCCAACCCAGCCGGGCCAGAGCCAAGAATGAGCACCTTAACGTGCTCCTGTGGGAGTTGTTTGTCAGTCTGATTGGCTTCCATAATGTATAGATGTTGTGAATAGTGGAAAGATTACTCGGATTATATACGCGGCGAATAGACATGCCCCCATCCCATCTGAGGATCTTCCGCTAAGCATTTAATCAGTCGGGCATGCAGGGAATTATGGTTGGGCTATTGGTTCAGTTCCAATTGGTTCAGTTCCAAGTTGCATGCGAGCTTGTTACGCAAATTCATCGGATGCAACGCGGGTCTCACTGAGGCCCACGTAGGTTGCAAATCCCACGCGTACCGTCTGGAGGGGGTCCTTAGGGGGAACTGGCAGTTCCCCCTAAGCGGGGTCACAGGGGCAGAGCCCCTGAAAAAGAAAGAAAACGCAAACTCTCCTTTTGCAAACAAATTAGTGGACTCGCGCTAACGGGTAAAATCCACCCAACATGAGCACCCCCGCCACCACCGCCCCCAGCACCCAGGCCGCCACCCACACCGCGGCCTGGTACCGCCTGCCGCAGCCCGGCGCCCTCCTACTGGGCGGGGCCACCCGCACAGACTATGTGCAGCGCCAAACCACCAATGATGTCGGCCTGCTCAGCCCGCAGCGGGCCGTGCCCACCGTGCTCACCAACCCCAGCGCCCGCATTCTGGAAGTCTTCACCCTGCTGCAACACGGCGAGCACTTTCTGCTGCTGACCCAGCCCGGTCATGCGGCAGGCCTGGCGGCCTACTTCAAGCGTCACCTGTTCTTCAACGACCAGGTGACGGTGGAAGACTCCAGCGCCGCCTGGGCCCAGCTCGAACTCTACGGCCCGCAGGTACGCAGTGCGCTGGCCAGCCTGGGCTTTGCCCAGCAGCCCAGCGCCCTCGACGAAGTGGTCAGCGCCACCTGGCAGGATCAGGCCCTCTACGCCATTCAGGATGAATATTGCATCCGCCTCCTGCTTCCGTCGGCGCTGGACTTGCCCGCAGACTGGGCCGCCCTTCCCGAGCTTGACCTTGCCTCCCGTGAACAACTGCGCATCGAAGCTGGCCGGGCCGGCGATCTTGAGTTTACGGATGCCAATACCCCCTTTGAAGTTGGCCTCGGGCGCTATGTCTCGGCCAGCAAGGGTTGCTACACCGGGCAGGAAGTCCTGGCCCGCCAGGTCACCTACGACAAGGTCGCCCGCGGCCTGGCCCAGCTCAGCTCGGACACGGCCATGCAGCCCGGCGCCAGCGTCAGCCTGGACGGCCGCACAATCGGCCAGGTCAGCTCGGCGGCCGTGTCGCCTACGCTCGGGCCGCTGGCGCTGGCCGTGCTGCGCAAGCCATTCGAGCCCGGCCAAACCGTCACGGTCGACGGCCAGCCCGCCACCATTCGCTGATTCGCCATCCCCCTTCCAGTTCAAGCCCGTTCAAATCGCATAAGTCTTAGTCTTCACCGTTCCCAAGCACCGTCATTCCGAACGAGCCGCATAGCAGCGTATCCGTCATTGCGAGGAGCAACAGGGCGAGCCCGCCTTTGGCGAGCCGCTTGTTGCGACGTGGCAATCTGCCACTTCCCCCATGCAATAGCTCTGCTTCGCTCTAAGCCAGACGCCACAAATCCTTGACATCCCTTCCACATTCCTCACTACCTGACAAACCTGCGCTATAAAGCCTGCACACAAAGGGAAAACAGCAAGGGGCGAAAAAGCATTAACCTTTAACACCCCACTACCCATCCCCCTAAAAACACATGATGATGATTAAAGCTTTTGCCCCTAAATCGCTGTTTTTAAGGCCATTTTTGAGATTTCTGAAGCAGTTTTAAGTATTTCTAAGCAAATTACTTGACAATTTCAAATATTCATGTATACTTCTGCATGATTGAGCAAGCAATAATAAGGATTTACAAGGTTTGGTTTAGGTTTTAGGAGGCAGCATGTACAGCAATTTCCACAACACCAGTTTCACCCCCGCCGGCGAGGCCGCCCGTGTGGCTGCCCAGCAGGCCCAGGGCCACACCCTGGCCGAGGGCCAGCACTACGTCGTGGCCAGCAGCCTGGTTGACCAGCTGCGCAGCGAGGCTGCCAGCGCCCTGTTCTCTCTGGGCGCATGGATCAAGCCGCGCAAGCTGGCCCGCCCCGCCACGCCCGTGCAGCTGCGCCAGGCGGCCAACAGCGGCATCGCCAACTAACCGCTATGCACCACACACCCAACGCTTGCCCGGTGTGCAACGGCGAGCTGGTCATCACCAGCTTGCGTTGCCGCGAATGCGACACGAGCCTGCAGGGGCGCTTTGCCAGCGGCCCCTTCAGCCAGCTCAACGAAGAGCAGCTTGCCTTCGTTGAGCTGTTCGTGCGCAATGAGGGCAAGATCACGCGCATGGAGGCTGATCTCAAGCTCTCCTACCCCACCATCCGCAACCGCCTGATGGAAGTCATCCGCGCCCTGGGCTTCGAACCCGGTGAAGACGAATTCGCCGGCCTCAGCGAGGATGAACGCAAGCGCATTGTGGATGACCTGGAGCGCGGCAAGATCAGCTATGACGAGGCATTACGCCTAATCCAAGAGGAAGAAGGAAACTAGCTATGGCACGGATGGAAATTGGCAGCAGCGACTCCCCGATGATCACCGTCGAGAGCGTGCAAGGCTCCCTGCAGGTACGCGGCTGGGATGAAGAGCGTGTGCGCATTGAGGTGCGCAGCGAGCAGGATGTTCAGATCAACAGCACGCCTGACAGCGTAACCCTGAGCGCCACCAATGACTGTGTGCTGCGCGTACCCAGCGGCAGCACCCTAACGGTGGAAGACGTCACCCGTGACGTGTACATTCAAAATCTCGAAGGCACTGTGTTCATCAACAACGTCTCGGGCTCGCTGACCCTGCGCGGCACGGGCGATACAAAGGCCGACAATGTGTCTGGCGATCTGACCGCCCGCAACATCGAGGGCAGCCTGAGCGCCGACGAGGTCTCCGGCAATACCAGTGTGCGCAATGTGGATGGTGACCTGCGGGTCAGTTCGGTGCACGGCAATCTCTCGCTGCGCAACATCGAAGGCGATGTGATCGCCAGCGTGGACGGCAACGCCGACCTGCGCCTGGATACAGACAGCGGCGATGTGCATGTGGAGGCCGGCGGCAATGTGTTTTGCAAGCTGTCCGATTCGGGTGACGCCGATGTGCATCTGGAAAGCGCTGGCAACAGCATTCACCTCAACACCCGCCAGGGCAAGAGCCACATCCAGGCCGAAAGCCACCAGTTCACCCTGGGAGATGGCGGGCGTGGAATTCACCTGAAGGCCATGGGCCTGGTGGACTTCCGCAGCCGCGGCGGCGAGGATCTGGACGACCTGGATCTCGATCTTGACCTGGATCTCGACATGATCGAAGTCAATGCCGGCCTGGCTGGCGAGATCACTGACCAGGTCAGCGCCCAGATCGACGCACAGATGGAGAATGTGAACCAACAACTGCGCGACCTGCAGAACCGCCTGCGTGACACCACCGCCCGCGCCACCCGCCGCGCCCAGCGCCGCATTGACGAGGCCCAGCGCCGCATCAACAGCCGTGTGGTGGTGCGCAATCCCCGCGGCCCGGTAGTGGTGACTCCCAAAAAGGCCGCCCCCATCAGCGAGCAGGAGCGTATGCTGATCCTGCAGATGGTGCAGGATCAGAAGATCAGCGTGGCCCAGGCCGAGATGCTGCTCAACACCATCGAAGGCCGCCAGGGGGCAACTGCCCCCGTGCCGCCCACCCCTCCGGTGCCGCCTACTCCGCCAACTCCGCCCACGCCGCCTACTGCGCCGGTAGCCCCGCAGATGCCTGACCTGCCCGAGGACCCTGATGCCTAATTCACGCGAACGCATGGAGATTTTGCAAAAGCTGGAGCGCGGCGAGATCAGCCCGGCTGACGCTGAAAAGATGCTGTCCGGCTTGATAGATATTCCCCGGCCGGCCCCGCCCACCCGTATGGGCATTCTAGAGCAGGTTGAGGCAGGCACGCTCAGCGCAGATGACGCCGCCAGCCAGCTGATGCAGCAGGCGGGCGGCAAGCGCAGCAACGACCAGAGGCGCCACAGCCGCTCACATCAGGACGATGAAGCCGACGATTTTGTCAGCTTCTCCCCCATCAAGCGCAACAGCGTCATGGGCAGCTTTCTGTTCATCGCCGGCCTGTCAGTTACCCTGCTGGCCGCCCTGTGGATGGGCATGATCTTGCAGCGCAGCGGGCTCACCTTCGGGTTCTTCTGCCTGTGGCTGCCCTTCGCCGTGGGTCTGGCCGCCCTGGCCTTAGGCTGGGCGGCGCGTAACGGCGAGTGGATGCAATTGAACGTGCGCTCGCGCAAAGCGGGCAACCGCAATGTTTTCATCAGCCTGCCCCTGCCGGTGCGCATTATTGAACGCTTCGCCAAACGCGGCGAAGCGTGGCTGGTCATCAACCGCGATGACGAAGAACAAACGAAAGACGAAGGCTAGGAGAGAGCTATGGCAAGCAGCGAAGAACGCATCAAGATCCTGCAGATGATCAGGGATGAAAAGATCAGCCCTGAGGATGGCGCCAAGTTACTGGAGGCGCTTAACCGCAGCGCCGGCGGGCGCCCGGCGGCCGCCATGGGCCGCGCCCCTGGCCCCGGTGAGGAAGCCCGCAACCTGCGGGTGCGCGTGACCGACATGAACACCGGCAAGGCCAAAGTCAGCGTCAGCCTGCCGCTCTCACTGGTGGACGCGGGCATCAACATCGCCTCCAACTTTGTGCCCGAGGTGGCCCAGGCCGACATCATGAGCGCCATCCGCAGCGGCGCCATCGGCAAAGTGGTGGACATCGAGGACGAGGAAGACGGGCAGCACGTCGAGATCTTTATCGAATAGGCCTCATCGCAAGCAATTAGTGACCAAACCGCCGAGGGATATCCTCGGCGGTTTGGTCACTGGGCTATACTCGCCGCATGGCCGTGCGCAACCCAGACGAAGTCTTCGTGACCCCGCAGCAGCTGCCGGCGGCCTGCGCCGGCCCGCTGCACGCCGAGGCCCTGCGCGGCATCCAGCTGTTCAACGCCGGGCAATATTGGGAAGCCCACGAGGCGCTGGAAGCGGCCTGGAAAGAAGAGAGCGGGCCGGCCCGCCATCTGTACAAAGGCATCTTGCAAGCCGGGGGGATGTACTTGCAGATCGAGCGCAATAATTATCTGGGCATGGCCAAGATGTACGAGCGCTGCAAGAAGTGGCTGCGCCCGTGGCCGCCTGTGTGCCGCGGCGTAGACGTAGACCAGCTGCGCACCGATGTAGACGCCGCCATGGCCACCGCGCGGCGGCTGGGGCCACAACGACTGGGGGAATTTGACAAGACTCTTTTGAAGAAAGTACAGCTAGTAAGTTAAGCGGTCAGCTGCCAGGCGTAGGCCACTTGGTTGGTGGGCACGCCTGCAAAGGCTTCCTGCTTCTCATCAACCAGCTGGCCGCCCATGTGCTCGTAGAAGCCGCGCGCCTTGGCATTCTCCTTGAGCACCCACAGGATCACGCGCAGGCAGTGGCGGTTACGGAATTCCTGCAGCGTGCGCTCCAGCAGGCTGCGGCCGGCGCCCCGCCCCTGCGCGTCGGGCAGTAAGTAGATCGTAAAGATCAAGCCGCAGTAACCTGGCGGCTCGGCTGCCGCCGGGCCGCCAGCGGTGAAGCCAATGATGCGCTCGCCTTCTACAGCCACGAAGAGGAAATGCGTGTCTGCCCGCTCGGTGAGCATGCGCTGCCACATCTCTTCGCGGGCGTCTACTGACAAGGCTTGCAGGAAGTCTTCGGGCAGCAAGCCGGCATGGGCATCGCGAAAGCTAGCCACATGCACGCGAGCAACTTCAGCTGCATCCGCGGGTGTAGCAGGGCGCACGTTCATGCAGCCTGCCCCTGCAGAATGCCAGCGATCTGCGGGCTGGCCGCCAGCACACTGAACGGGATGGGCGCTTCGGGCGGGTGCTGCGCCGGGCGCAGCACCCGCTCCCACCAGCCTACGTCACGCCAGGCGCCCAGCTTGAAGCCCACGGCCTTGTACACGGCGAACTGCCGGAAGCCGAGCGACTCATGCAGGCCTACGCTGCTGAGGCCAGGCAGCGTGATCACGGCATAGGCCTTGTACAAGCCCTGCAGCTGCAGGATGTCAAACAAGGCTGTGTACAGCCTGGCCGCCAAGCCCTGGCGGCGGGCATCCGGGTGAACATAGATGGAGGTCTCCACCACCCACTGATACGCGGGGCGCCGGCGGTGGCGGCTGGCATAGGCATAGCCGAGAATACGTCCATCCCGTTCGGCTACCAGCCATGGGTAATCGGCCAGGATGGTCTGGACGCGGGCCTGCATCTCTGTGACGGAAGGTGGCTTGACTTCAAATGAGGCGGCGGTGTCGCGCACGACCGGCGCGTAAATGTCCAAGATGGCGGCTGCGTCGTCACCGGCCGCCGGGCGCAGCGTGACAGCCGCCACGGCTACACGCCGACGAGCACGGCGCGGGCAGGCGCGCCGTCTGATCTATCCAGCTTGAGCGGCAGGCACCAAAAGTTGTAGCGCCCTTGAGCGACCTGCGAGAGGTTGAGCCCCTCGACGATGACGACACCGGCCTTGAGCAGGGCCACATGCGTGGGCTGCGGCTCGGGGAACGGGGCCACTGAGAGATAGTCAACCCCTACCAGCTTGACGCCGCGCTTCACCAGGTACTGCGCCGCGCTGACATCAACGCCCACATAGTCTTCGTCGAAAGGCTTGCAGTCGGCTTTGGCCCAGTGCTTGGAGTTGCGCGTGCGAATGAGGACTCGTTGGGTGCGCGGCGGGATGCCCGCAGCTTCCAGATGCTCAGGCAGGATGCGGTCAACGCTGTCGTCCAGATGCACAACGTAAGCGCGCCCGATCAGGGTCTTGAGCGAGAGGCGCTCGACCGTGCTGCCGTCTTTGATGAAGTGATAAGGGGCGTCTACATGCGTGCCGGTGTGCACACCCATCTCGATGCGCGAGACATTGGCTACCGAGCCGTCTTCGATCTTTTGGACGCGCTCCAGCGAGACGCCCGGGTCACCAGGCCACACCGGCATGGAAGGATTGATGGTGAGGGTTACATCGTAGGTGCGCATCTGTAGGCAGTATATAGACGGGCGCTGGTACGCGCCAGCCGAATCAGCGGCAGGCTGTGCGCTAGTAGCTCTGGCGCAGATTGAGTTTCCAATCCACGCCTTGCAGATATTCGATCCGCTGTGGGAAGCGAGCGGGCATGAGATGGAAGACGCGCGGCACGATGTCCAACTCACAGATGCGGTCGGCCGCCAGGTAATCGAGCCAATAGCTGGAGACGGGCAAGCGCGGCGCCATGGTATGCAGCAGGACGTTGAGGATGCGCAGGTACGAGGGGCGCACCGGCAGCAGACGGCGGGGTTGGCCGCTGCGTTCCATCACCAGCTCAACGATGCGCTTGTACGAGATGTGCTCCGGCCCGCCCACCTGGTACGTTTGGCCGAGGGTCTCGTCATCTTCCAGGCACCAGGCCAAGCAGGTCACCAGGTCTTCGACCCAGATGGGCTGCAGGAGCGCAGCCCCGTCGCCCGGCAGCGGGAAGATGCGCGGCACATACGCCAGCAGCTGGGCCAGGCGCGTGGTGAAGTGATCGTTTGGGCCATATACAATCGCCGAACGCAGGATGGTGTGCGGGATCGGGCTTTGGCGAATGAACTCTTCGGCGATGCCCTTGGTCTTGAGGGCCGGATAGGCCGCGGCGCGGTCAGCATCCAGGTGGCTGAGGTAAACCAGGCGCCGGACGCCAGCATCCTGGGCGGCCTGCAGCAAGTTGCGCGTGCCGTCAATATCGGTGGTGCGCAGATCATCGCCGGCGTCGGCCCAGTCAATGCCAGCGAGGTGGTAGACGGTATCCACGCCCACGAGCGCAGCCCGCAGACCACGCGTGTCGGCCAGGCTGCTGATGGCAGCCTGCACGGCTACGCCGTGCGGCAACCGGGGCGTGCGGCTGGATGGGCGGATGAGGGCGCGCACCTGGTGGCCCTCCTGCACCAGGCGGTCAATCAAACGTTGACCAATGAAACCCGGGCCACCGGTGACTAAAATCATGCTGCGTTTTTACCATATGCGCGCATCCAAAGGCGGTTAAACTTGTTAACAATACATTCGCCATTGCTTCATTCCCCCTTAAAGGCTGTGAACTACGATTATGCCGAAGATGCAAACAGTAACCACCGCACAACGCGACCCCTTGTGGGTCTTGGCCAAGGCCATTTCCGTGCTCACCAGCCCGGCCGTGCTGAGCTTTGCGAGCATGTACTTGATGGGCATTCAGATCAACGATGAGCATTTTTGGCCGTGGGCCGGAGTGTATGCAGGCTTCGGCTTTGTGCTGCCGCTGCTGTACCTGATCTACCTAATGCGCAAGGGTGAAGTGAGCGACTTCCACATGAAGGAGCGCACGGAGCGCATCAAGCCGATGGCGTTCATTTTCATTGTGTTCACGGTGGCCAGCATCATCATGTATTTTTCGGATGCGCCGTTCGTGATCCAGGCGTTCACTTATGTGGGCGCGCTGCAAGGCCTGTTGATGCTGCTGATCACGCTGAAGTGGAAGATCAGCGGGCACGGCGCCGGCATCGCCGCCTTCGTGCTGCTGCTGTGGGCGCTGTTCGGCCCGGCAGCCGCGCCGTTCTTCCTGCTGGTACCGCTGGTGCTGTGGGCGCGTGTGTACACAGACCGGCACGACCTGCCGCAGACCGTGATCGGCGCGCTGGCCGGCTTTGCCTTCATGGCCGCGGCGCTGGCGCTGATCGCCGCCCGCTGCCCAGGAGCCGGCCTGGCCTGCTTCTAGGCGCTACAAC
>CAZFKW010000110.1:0-10360 GCA_964519795.1 uncultured Ramlibacter sp.
GGCCCGGTCGTCACCCGTTACGAGATCGAGCCGGCCACAGGTGTGAAGGGCGCGCAGATCGTGGGCCTGGCCAAGGATCTGGCGCGCTCGCTGAGCCTGGTGTCGATCCGGGTTGTTGAGACCATCCCGGGCAAGAACTACATGGCGCTGGAATTGCCCAATGCCAAGCGCCAGTCCATCAAGCTCAGCGAGATCCTCGGGTCCCAGACTTACAACGAAGCCAAGTCCATGCTGACGATGGGCCTTGGCAAGGACATTTCCGGCCAGGCCATTGTGGCTGACCTTGCGAAGATGCCGCACGTGCTGGTGGCGGGCACCACCGGATCGGGCAAGTCTGTGGGCATCAACGCCATGATCCTCAGCCTGCTGTACAAGGCTGAAGCCAGGGACGTGCGCCTGTTGCTCATTGACCCGAAGATGCTTGAGATGTCGGTCTACGAAGGCATCCCGCACCTTCTGGCGCCTGTTGTCACCGATATGCGCCAGGCCGCGCACGGCCTGAACTGGTGCGTGGCCGAGATGGAGCGCCGCTACAAGCTCATGAGCAAGCTCGGCGTGCGCAACCTGGCCGGCTACAACAACAAGATCGACGAGGCCAAGGCCCGGGGCGAGTTCATCTACAACCCCTTCAGCCTGACGCCTGAAGCGCCGGAGCCGCTGGAGCGTGTGCCGCATATCGTGGTCGTGATCGACGAACTCGCCGACCTGATGATGGTGGTGGGCAAGAAGATCGAGGAGCTGATCGCGCGGCTGGCGCAGAAGGCGCGGGCCGCGGGCATTCACCTGATCCTTGCGACGCAGCGCCCGAGCGTGGACGTGATCACGGGACTCATCAAGGCCAACATTCCCACGCGCATCTCGTTCCAGGTCTCCAGCAAGATCGACAGCCGGACCATTCTCGACCAGATGGGTGCGGAAGCACTCCTGGGCATGGGCGACATGCTCTACATGCCGTCCGGCACCGGGCTGCCGATCCGCGTGCACGGCGCGTTCGTGAGCGACGATGAAGTGCACAGGGTGGTGGCCTACCTGAAAGAGCAGGGTGGCGAGCCCAACTACATCGAGGGGGTGCTGGAAGGCGGCACCGTCGAGGGCGAGGGCGACATCATGGGCGAGGGTGCGGGGGCAGGCGGGGGCGAGAAAGACCCGATGTACGACCAGGCGGTGGAAGTCGTGCTGAAGAACCGCAAGGCCAGCATCTCGCTTGTGCAAAGACACCTGAAGATTGGTTACAACCGTGCAGCGCGCCTGGTCGAAGACATGGAAAAGGCAGGGCTCGTCAGCGCCATGTCGGGAAGCGGCCAGCGTGAAATACTGGTTCCCGCGCGTGCTGAGTGAGGCGCCTAACTGAACGTCCGGGCCGAAACAGTGTCTGATAGCGCATGAACAAGAGAACCCTTTCCTCCCTCGCCGCGCTGCTGCTTGCAGCGGCCATGCCTGCTGCCTGGGCCAGCGGCCTTGAAAGCCTTGAAGCTTTCATGAAGAGCACAAAGTCCGGCCGGGCCGATTTCACCCAGGTCGTGACCTCGCCATCGAAAGACGGCCAGGCGCCGCGGACCAAAACCTCCAGCGGTACGTTTGAGTTCCAGCGCCCCGACCGTTTCAGGTTTGTCTATAAAAAGCCATTCGAGCAAAGCATCGTGGCCGATGGCCAGACGCTCTGGATGCACGACGTGGACCTGAACCAGGTGACGTCGCGCAAGCAGTCGCAGGTGCTCGGTTCAACTCCGGCCGCCCTCATTGCGTCGGCCCCTGACGTGCGCGCGCTGCAAGGCGAGTTCAACCTGCAGGCCGCGCCCGGGAAGGATGGTCTGCAATGGGTGGTGGCCACTCCGAAGGGCAGGGATGCGCAACTGCAAAGCGTGCGCATCGGCCTGAAGGGAAGCGAACTGTCGGTGCTGGAGATCCTGGACAGTTTTGGCCAGCGGTCGGTCATGAGCTTCAGCAAGGTGGAAGTCAACCCGGTGTTGCCGGCGGCCAGCTTCAGTTTCAAGCCGCCGGCCGGTGCTGACGTGATCCGCCAGTGATGTCCCGGCAAGCCCCCCGGTAGCCGGCTTCTTCAATGGCCACGTCTTCCCACCAACCCCTGGCTGAGCGCCTCCGGCCGCGGACACTGGGCGAAGTCATTGGCCAGCAGCACTTGCTGGGAGAGGGCATGCCGCTGCGCATTGCCTTTGAATCGGGGCAGCCGCACAGCTGCATCCTCTGGGGGCCGCCGGGCGTCGGCAAGACCACGATTGCCAGGCTGATGGCTGACGCCTTTGATGCGCGATTCATCAGCATCAGTGCGGTGCTCGGGGGGGTGAAGGATATTCGCGAGGCCGTCGAGCAGGCCCAGATCGCCCAGGGCAGCCTGCTGGCCGGCGATCCGGATGCACCCGGTGCCGGTCGCCGAACCATCGTGTTTGTGGATGAGGTGCACCGCTTCAACAAAAGCCAGCAGGACGCGTTTCTCCCGCATGTGGAAAGCGGCCTGTTCACCTTCATCGGGGCCACGACGGAGAACCCGTCGTTTGAGGTCAACTCGGCCCTGCTCTCGCGCGCCGCTGTGTATGTGTTGCAGCCCCTCGCGGAGGCTGACCTGGAGCAGATTGTGGCGAAAGCGCAGGCCATAGGTGCGGTGCCTGCGGTGGACAAGGAGGCGCTTGATCGCCTGGTGGCATATGCCGACGGCGACGCCCGCCGCCTGCTCAATACGCTGGAAACCCTGGCGGTGTCTGCCACCCGGGAGAAGCTCGCCGGCATCAGCGATGCCTGGGTGCTCAAGGTGCTGGGCGAGCGCATGCGCCGCTACGACAAGGGTGGCGAGCAGTTCTACGACACCATCAGCGCACTGCACAAAAGCGTGCGCGGATCCGATCCGGACGCCGCGCTCTACTGGTTCGTGCGCATGCTCGACGGTGGTGCCGACCCGCGCTACATGGCGCGCCGCTTCATCCGCATGGCCAGTGAAGACATTGGCCTGGCCGATCCGCGCGCGCTGCGTCTGGCGCTGGACGCGGCCGAGGTGTACGAGCGCCTGGGCACACCGGAAGGCGAGCTGGCGCTGGCCGAATGTGTGGTCTACCTGGCCGTGGCGCCCAAGTCGAACGCGGTCTACAAGGCCTTCAACGAGGCGAAGGCACTCGTGAAGAAGGACGGCACGCGTCCTGTGCCCATGCACCTGCGCAACGCGCCCACGAAGCTCATGAAAGACCTGGACTATGGCAAGGACTACCGCTATGCGCACGATGAAGAGGATGGCTTTGCGGCGGGTGAGAGCTATTTCCCTGCCGGCATGCCGCCGCCGGAGTTTTACAGGCCCGTGGAGCGCGGCCTGGAAATCCGGATCGCCGATAAGCTGCGTGAGCTGAAAATCCGCAACAATCAGAAGCGTTAATCGTCCCCCACGGCCGTTGATTGGTCCGTGCGCAAGGGTAAACACGGGCAAACCACAGGTTTTGCCTCTGTAGTGCTTGGCTACAATTCGCTGCATAAACCCGCCATCGATGCACACTGGCGGGTTTTTTGCTAGATGGAAGGTGGCGCTCACGAGGCAGTCCACCCGCCAGTGACAAAAGACCTGCTGGTTCGTGGCCGATCACAAAACGGAGAACTTTTATGGAAATCCTGCTGCAGCAGATCATCAATGGTCTGGTCCTTGGCAGCATGTATGCCCTGGTGGCCCTTGGCTATACCATGGTGTACGGCATCATCAACCTCATCAACTTCGCGCATGGGGAAGTCCTGATGGTCGGCGCACTGACAAGCTGGACCATCATCGGGCTCATGAAGGAGGCCATGCCCGGCGCTCCCGGCTGGATCATCCTGTTCCTTGCCCTCGTCATAGCCTGTGTGGTCACCTCGGCCCTGAACTTCGTGATCGAGAAGGTCGCCTACAGGCCCCTGCGCAACAGCCCCAAGCTGGCACCCCTGATCACCGCCATCGGCATGTCCATACTGCTGCAGACGCTGGCGATGATCATCTGGAAGCCGAATTACAAGTCCTACCCGACGCTGCTGCCCAGCGCACCGCTCAATATCGGCGGCGCAGTGATCACGCCGACGCAGATCATGATCCTGGGGCTGACGGCGGTCTCGCTGGCAGTCCTCATGTACCTCGTCAACTACACCAAGCTCGGCCGCGCCATGCGGGCCACGGCGGAGAATCCGCGCGTTGCGGGACTCATGGGCGTGAAGCCGGACATGGTGATCTCGGCGACGTTCATCATCGGCGCGATCCTGGCGACCATTGCCGGCGTGATGTATGCCTCCAACTATGGAACGGCACAGCACACCATGGGCTTCCTGCCTGGCCTGAAGGCCTTCACGGCGGCCGTGTTTGGCGGCATCGGCAATCTCGCCGGCGCGGTGGTAGGCGGCATCCTGCTGGGGTTGATCGAGGCCATCGGCTCTGGCTACATCGGCGCCCTCACCGGGGGCGTGCTGGGCAGCCACTATTCGGACATCTTCGCCTTCATCGTGCTGATCTTCGTGCTGACGCTGCGGCCATCAGGCCTGCTGGGCGAACGTGTCGCAGATCGTGCCTGACCCGGGAGAAAACTCATGAACCAGAAAAAGATCGCTGTCTACCTGGTATCGGCAGTGGCCCTGCTTGTGCTGCCCATCATCCTGCAGTCGTTCGGCAACGCCTGGGTGCGCATTGCAGATACTGCCCTGCTCTACGTATTGCTGGCGCTCGGGCTGAACATTGTGGTGGGCTATGCCGGGCTGCTGGACCTGGGTTTCGTGGCCTTCTTCGCGGTTGGCGCCTACATGTACGGGCTTATGGCTTCTCCGCACCTGACCGACACTTTCCCGGCCATCGCGGCCATGTTCCCGGGCGGCCTGCACACACCATGGTGGGTGGTCATCCCGCTGGGAGCAGCGCTGGCGGGGTTCTTCGGGGTGCTGCTGGGTGCGCCGACGCTGCGCCTGCGGGGCGACTACCTGGCCATCGTCACCCTGGGCTTTGGCGAAATCATCCGGGTGTTCCTGAACAACCTGGACCACCCGGTCAACATCACCAACGGCCCCAAGGGGCTGAACCAGATCGAGTCGATCAACTTTTTCGGGCTCAACCTGGGCCGGCGGCTGGAAATCGGCAGCTTCGAGATTGCATCGGTCACGCTGTACTATTACCTGTTCCTTGCGCTGGTGCTGATCAGCGTCGTCATCTGCCACCGGCTGGAACTGTCGCGCATCGGCCGCGCCTGGATGGCCATCCGCGAGGACGAGATCGCTGCCAAGGCGATGGGCATCAATACCCGCAACATGAAGCTTCTGGCCTTCGGCATGGGTGCGACATTCGGTGGCGTGGCCGGCACCATGTTCGGTGCTTTCCAGGGCTTTGTGTCACCCGAGTCATTCAGTCTCATGGAATCGGTGATGATCGTCGCCATGGTGGTGCTGGGCGGCATCGGCCACCTGCCGGGCGTGATCCTGGGCGCAGTGCTGCTCGCCTCGTTGCCGGAAGTCCTGCGCCATGTGGCGGGTCCGCTGCAGGCCATGACTGACGGCCGGCTCGACTCCGCCATCCTGCGCCAGCTGCTCATCGCCATCGCCATGATCAGTGTGATGTTGCTGCGTCCGCGTGGCCTGTGGCCGGCGCCGGACCATGGCAAATCGCTGCAGAATCCGAAGTCCTGATCCGCCACGCAAGGAACCAGACATGGCAGAAACAGTACTCAAGGTCGCCGGCATCTCCAAGCGTTTTGGCGGGCTGCAAGCCCTCTCGGACGTCGGCATCACCATCGAACGGGGCCAGGTTTACGGCCTGATCGGGCCCAACGGCGCGGGCAAGACCACGTTCTTCAACGTGATCACCGGTCTATACACACCTGACAGTGGCAGCTTCGAGCTGGCCGGGAAGCCCTACAGTCCCACGGCCGTGCACGAAGTCGCCAAGGCGGGCATCGCGCGCACATTCCAGAACATCCGCCTCTTTGCCGAGATGACCGCGCTGGAGAACGTGATGGTGGGCCGCCACATCCGCACGGGTTCCGGCCTGATGGGTGCGATCTTCCGCACCGCATCCTTCAAGGCGGAAGAGGCGGCCATTGCCGGGCGTGCGCAGGAACTGCTGGACTACGTGGGCATCGGCAAGTTTGCCGACTACAAGGCCCGCACGCTGAGCTACGGTGACCAGCGCCGCCTGGAGATCGCACGGGCGCTGGCCACCGACCCGCAGCTGATCGCGCTGGACGAACCGGCAGCCGGCATGAATGCCACCGAAAAGGTGATGCTGCGCGAGTTGATCGACCAGATCCGCAAGGACAACCGTACCATCCTGCTCATTGAGCATGATGTCAAGCTGGTGATGGGCCTGTGCGACCGCGTGACGGTGCTCGACTATGGCAAGCAGATTGCCGAAGGAACGCCTGCCGAGGTGCAGAAAAACGAGAAGGTGATCGAGGCGTACCTCGGCACCGGCGGCCACTGATCGGGAGAACAAGGAACATGGCGGAAATTCTTCTGAAAGTCAGCGGCCTGAAGGTGTCGTATGGTGGCATCCAGGCCGTCAAGGGCATCGATTTCGAGGTGCGCGAGGGCGAACTGGTCTCGCTGATCGGCTCCAACGGCGCCGGCAAGACGACGACGATGAAGGCCATTACGGGTACGCTGCCCATCAATGAAGGCGACATCCAGTACCTGGGGCAGAGCATCAAGGGCCAGGGCCCCTGGGATCTCGTGAAACAGGGACTGGCCATGGTGCCGGAGGGTCGCGGCGTGTTTACCCGCATGTCCATCACGGAGAACCTGATGATGGGCGCCTACATACGCAACGACAAGCCTGAAATCGCATCCGACATGGAGAAGGTCTTCACGATTTTCCCCCGGCTGCGCGAGAGAAGGGACCAGCTGGCAGGCACCATGTCCGGCGGTGAGCAGCAGATGCTGGCCATGGGGCGGGCGCTGATGAGCCGGCCGAAGGTCTTGCTGATGGACGAGCCCTCAATGGGCCTGAGTCCCATCATGGTGGACAAGATTTTTGAGGTCGTGAAGGATGTCTCCGCGCAGGGCGTGACGATTCTTCTGGTTGAGCAGAATGCCAGCCGGGCTCTTGGCATCGCCAACCGGGGCTATGTGATGGAGTCGGGCTTGGTCACCATGTCAGGTGACGCCCGCGAGATGCTGAGCGACCCCAAGGTCCGCGCCGCGTACCTCGGGGAGTGAGTCGTTGCCCGGCCGGCCGGGATGGCGCGGCAACGGTACCGCAGGGCTGCCGGAGGCTTCTGAGCGAGTTGTGTGCGGCGCCCGAAAACCGCAGGGTGGCGCGCCTCAGGCGCGTGCCTTGTCGGCCTCTGTCGTGAACGAGTCGGCGTAGAACTCGTCCGGAGGCAACCCCGCCTTGTCTGTGTAGTCGCTGCGCGCCGAGTCCACCACGATGGGCGCGCCACAGGCATACACCTGGTGGCCGGAGAGATCGGGAAAGTCCTCCATGACAGCCCTGTGGACGAAGCCGGTACGGCCCGTCCAGGCATCTTCCGGCAGGGCATCGGAGATCACTGGCACGTATTTCAGGTTGGGCATCTCGGCGAGCCGGTCCTGCACCCAGTCGTTGAGGTAGAGGTCGGACGGGCGCCGACCGCCCCAGTACAGTGTGGCGGGTCGTGTAATGCCCTTGTGCTGCAGGTCTTCTATCAGCGCCTTGATCGGCGCAAAGCCGGTACCGGAAGCCAGCAGTACCATGGGCTTGTCAGAGTCCTCGCGCAGGTAGAAGCTTCCGTAGGGGCCTTCAATGCGCAGGATTTCCTTTTCCTTCATGGTGTTGAAGACATGCTCGGTGAACTTGCCGCCGGCCATGTGGCGGATGTGCAGTTCAATGGTCGGTCCGGCCGGCGGCGTGGCATCGGCCTTTACCATGGTGTGTGGTGCATTGGCCATCGAATAGCTGCGCCGCGCGCCGTCCCGCAGGATGAATTCCACGTATTGCCCGGCGTGGTAGCGCATGGTGTCATTGGCGGGAAGCTGGAGCCTGACGAGCATGACGTCATGCGACTTCCTCTCCAGCGTAGTGACGCGCGATGGCATCTTCTTGATGGGGAAGGCGCTTTCGTCCGTGACCTGGCGCGACTCCAGCACCACATCGGTCTGCGGCACCGCGCAGCAGGTCAGCACAAAGCCGGCTGCCTCCTCCTCCGCGCTGAGCGCCTTGCTCTGGTGCGGCCCATGCACGACCTGGCCTTCAAGTTTCCTGCACTTGCACGAACCGCATGCGCCGTCCTTGCAACCATAGGGCAGGCCGATGCCTTGGCGGATGCCCGCTGCGAGGATGGCTTCGTCCGGGTTGGTGGTGAAGGTGCGGCCACTGGGTTGCACCGAAATGTTGAACGTCATCTTTTCGTTATCCTTGGGGGAGTACTTCTTTCATGAACCCTCGATTTTGCCCTCAAACCAGAACCCCCTTGGCGCGTTGCCTGCGCGCTTTCGCCGCGAGCGCCTGCTGATCGTTGGATGTGGTGACGTCGGGCTGCGCGTGGCCCGCGCCCTTGACGGGCGCATCCGCCTGCTTGCACTCACCTCCACGGGCGGCCGGGCTCCCGGACTGCGGGCGCTGGGTATCACGCCGCTACGTGGCAATCTTGACGATCCGGCAAGCCTGCGGCGGCTCGCCGGCATTGCCACACGCGTTGTGCATCTGGCGCCGCCCCCGGCACAGGGGTGGCGGGATACGCGCACGCATGCACTGTTGCAGGCCCTGCGGCTGCGCAGCGCGCCGCTTTCGCTGGTGTATGGCTCGACCAGTGGCGTGTATGGAGACTGCGAAGGCGCCGTCGTGACTGAAGCGCGCCCCGCGGCAGCACGCACGCCGCGAGCGCAGCGCCGGGTCGATGCCGAGCAGGCGGTCCGCTTCAACGGCCGCATTGCAGCGGTCCGCAGCAGCATCCTGCGCATTCCCGGCATCTATGCCCCGGACCGGCCGGGCGGCACCCCGCGCGACAGGCTGATCAAGGGCACACCGGTGCTTCGCGCTGAAGACGACGTCTACACGAATCACATCCATGCAGACGACCTGGCCCGCATCTGCGTGGCTGCGCTGTGGCGTGGAAGGCCCCAGCGCATCTACAACGCCAATGACGACTCCCGCCTGCTGATGGGGGACTACTTTGACCTGGCCGCCGGCCTCTACGGCCTGCCGCGCCCGCCGCGCGTGCCGCGCAGCACCGCGCACGACCAGTTGCCCCTGATGCTGTTGAGTTTCATGAGTGAATCGCGCCGCATGGACAACGCAAGGATCAAGAGCGAACTGGGCGTTCGCCTGCGGTACCCGACAGTCGCCACCGGCCTGGTTTCGGCGGCGGGCTGAACCAGCGGCCCTGCAATCGGCCGGGTGTATCGCCCGCCCTAGATACCTGCGGGCTTTTGCATGGTCGTCATGCGGTCCACAGCCTTGAGCTTGATGGTCTTGAGGTCTGCGCCCTGCAGGATGGTCAGCTCGACCTCGCCATCCGGGTCGGAGCGGTCCCACAGTTTCTTGTAGAAAGCCTCCAGCGTGGCAACCTTGGCGCCATCCACAGCGAGCACGACATCGCCGGGCTGCAGGCCGGCTGACTGCGCAGGGCTGTCCTTGTTGACACGCACCACCTGCACGCGGCCGCCCTGTTCACTGGACGTGAGGCCCAGCCAGGGCCGGCGGCTGAGCTTCGTGCTGCCGGTCTGCTGCAACTCCGCAAGGATGGGCTTGA
Source organism: uncultured Ramlibacter sp. (assembly GCA_964519795.1). Lineage (GTDB taxonomy): Bacteria > Pseudomonadota > Gammaproteobacteria > Burkholderiales > Burkholderiaceae_C > JACMQX01. Next base: position 9,669 of record CAZFKW010000110.1, read on the forward strand.
GCAGGTCCACCGGCACGAACATGTTGCCGGGCAGGCGGCGGTTTTCGCCCATCGCATCCATCACGAACAGGCTGCCAATGCCCAGCAACTCGCCACGCTGGCTGAACAGCGGCGCACCGGAGTGGTTCCCGATGGGCGGGCTGGTGAACAGCGCTGTCTCGATGTGGTATTCCCAGTAGCCCGAGAAGGGCCGCTTGCTCACAAGCTGCGTCATCCCGACATCGCCGTCTTCACCCCCTGTTGCGGCCATCAGTGCCTCGCCGGTCTGCAGGTCCTTGTGGCTGCCCAGCGCCACGGGGCTGATGTCGCGCATGGGCAACAGCGGCCTGATGAGGCCGAAGCCGGTGGCCAGGTCGTAGGCGACCGCGCGCGCGGGGATGGTCTTGTTGTCCTGGGTGACGACCTGGATGCTCTCGGCCTCCAGCATGAGGTAACCGATGGTGAGGATCAGGCCATCAGGTCCGATAACCACGCCAGAGCCACTGCGCTTCTTGCCGAGCGTCTCGGCGGAGCGCGAGCCGTCGGCAGCCGTCACTTCCAGGCCAACAACCGCCGCGCTGGCTTTGGTCAACGCATCAATGATGGTCTGTGGAGCGGTTGGCTGCGGCGTGGCCGCCCCTGCCTGGGCGACGAGACCCAGCAGGGCAACCGCCAGCACGAATTTCAACCAGGGGAAGAATGGCGGGAAGGTA
>CAZFKW010000111.1:0-10323 GCA_964519795.1 uncultured Ramlibacter sp.
ATGGAGCGATTGACCTCGGCCTTCACGTCGGCCACATAGCGCTGCGCCTTGCCCAGCAGCGTACCCACGGTACGCGCCAGCCGCGGCAGCTTCTCCGGCCCGATGACAATGAGAGCCACCGCGCCGATCAGCGCTATCTTGGTGATGCCGATGTCGATCACAGCGGGATCAGGATTTCTGACGGGCTTCGACGTCGATGGTGGACTTGTCAGCGGCGGCGTTGTTCACTTGTGCCGCAGGTGCGACCGGCTTGTCTTCAGCGGACGTGCCGCCTTCCTTCATGCCGTCCTTGAAACCCTTGACGGCGCCGCCCAGGTCGGAGCCCATGTTCTTGAGCTTCTTGGTGCCGAACACCATGACGACGATCAGCAGGACGATCAGCCAGTGCCAGATGGAAAAGGAACCCATGGAATTTCTCCTAGTTGAATATGGCCGGGATGCAAGGGCGGCTGTGCCCGAACTGCGGGCCTGAAAGCGGCCCGCCCCGGTCGGTGATGATTGATTTTAGTGTCAGCCCCGTAAAGGGCGGATTAACCCTGTGCCCTTCAACCTTTTGACCACGGGCGTGGCCCGCCGATGACATGGATATGCAGGTGCTGGATTTCCTGCCTTCCCTGCTCGCCGGTATTGATGATGGTGCGGAATCCACCCGCAGGGTAGGGCTCGCAGCCTTCCTGCTTCGCCAGTTGGGGAATCAGCGTCATCATGCGGCCCATGAGCCCGGCGTGGCCCGGCTCGACATGGGCCATGGACGCTATGTGTGCCTTCGGAACCAGCAGGAAATGGACAGGCGCCCATGGATTGATGTCGTGAAAGGCGAGGATCTCGTCGTCTTCATACACCTTGCGCGAAGGGATCTTGCCCTCGGCGATCTTGCAGAAGATGCAGTTGGCATCGGTTGTCATGATTGCGGTTCCGGCAGGTCAGGTTCAGGGGAGCCGGCCGTCATTGAAACGCAGCCATCCCCGGATGCAGCGGTAAAGGTACCACAGGCCGATCACTGTATAGGCTGCGGCACCGGGAAGCACCAGCAGCAGCCACAGTGGCGAGGTCACCACCAGCCACAGGATGGTCCACCAGAAGGTGCTGATCATGTAGTTGTGGTGGCTGAGGTACATGGCATCAGCCTCGTCACCGCGCTTGATGTAGTTGACGATCAGCGCAATGACGGCGAGCACGCCAGCGCTGGCCCAGGCAATCGTGTGCAGGGCATACAGGATATGCATGACGGTGCGATCGTTCGCGCCCTTCGGGGACTCGAATGCCTGGTAATCGGTTTCACTCATGAATCTACCTCCACGTTCGTCACGTTGTGCAGTCCGCTGCCCCCAGGGGAGCGCGAGCTTGCCTGAAGCGGTTCTGCGCTGCGGTCATGTACAGGCCCCCACGCTCGTCACGTTGTGTACGTCGCTGCCCCCCAAGGGGGCGCGAGCTTGCTTGAAGCGGTTCTGCGCTGCGCTCATTCGCCTGCTCCTTCGCGCAGTTGCGCCTTGCGCAGTGCCTTTTCCTCGATGCCGCTGGTGCCTTCACGACGCTCTAATTCGGCCAGCACGTCGGAAGGCTTCAGGCCATAGTGTGCCAGCGCGATCATGGTGTGAAACCACAGGTCGGCCACTTCGTTGACGACTTTCTGGCGATCGCCACCGTGGTCGGCATCCTTGGCAGCCATGATGACCTCTGACGCCTCTTCGCCGATCTTCTTGAGGAAGGCGTCGGGACCCTTCTGGAGCAGGCGCGCGATATAGCTGGACGCGGCGTCGCCGCCATTCTCCGGCTTGCGGCTTTCGATGACGGCCGCCAGGCGGGCCAGGGAATCGCTGGATGTCATGGAACTACTTGTAGATGGACCCGGGGTCTTTCAAGACCGGCTCGACCGCCTGCCAGGTTCCCCCTTCGTAACGGTTGAAAAAGCAACTGTGGCGGCCGGTGTGGCAGGCGATGCCAGGCTCATGGCCCAGTTGCGTCACCTTGAGCAGCAATACGTCGTTGTCGCAGTCCATGCGGATCTCGTGAACCGTCTGCACATGCCCGGACTCTTCACCCTTGAACCAGAGTTTGCCGCGCGAGCGGCTGTAGTAAACGGCGCGGCCCAGCTCTGCCGTCTTCTGCAGGGCCTCGCGATTCATCCAGGCGAACATCAGGATGTCGTTGCTGCCGACTTCCTGCGCAATCACCGGGATGAGCCCGTCAGCGTCCCATTTCAACTCGTCAAGCCATGTCATGGCCGTATTGTCAGGGATAAGCTGCCGGTTCAGAGCCGCACAGGAATACCCCGGGCACGCATGCGTTCCTTGGCTTGCCCCACGGTGTACTCGCCATAGTGGAAGATGCTCGCCGCGAGCACCGCGTCAGCCCCACCCTTCTGGATGCCATCGGCCAGGTGGTCCAGGTTGCCGACACCGCCAGAGGCAATCACCGGGATGTCCAGCGCATCACTGACGGCATGCGTGAGTTCCAGGTCGAACCCGGCCTTGGTGCCGTCGCGGTCCATGCTGGTCAGCAGGATCTCGCCTGCGCCGTATTCCGCCATCTGGCGCGCCCAGGCCACGGCATCAAGCCCCGTGTTCTTGCGGCCGCCATGGGTGTAGACGTCCCAGGAGCCCCTGTCGTTACGCTTGGCGTCAATCGCCACCACGATGCACTGCGCGCCGTATTTAGCGGACGCGTCGCGGATGATCTGCGGGTTGGCCACGGCCGCCGAATTGAAGCTGGTCTTGTCGGCGCCTGCATTGAGCAGCCGGCGCACGTCCTCGACGGTGCGCACACCGCCACCGACTGTCAGGGGGATGAACACCTGGGAGGCCACCGCCTCGATCATGTGCAGGATCAGGTCGCGGTCGTCACTGGTTGCAGTGATGTCCAGGAAGGTCAGCTCGTCGGCGCCCTGCTCGTTGTAGCGCGCGGCAATCTCCACAGGGTCGCCCGCATCGCGCAGTTCGACGAAGTTGACGCCCTTGACCACACGGCCACCGGTCACGTCCAGGCAGGGAATGATGCGTTTGGCGAGCAAGTTGTACTTTGCGAAGAGACTCTGCTAGCCGTTCAGTTCATCGGCCCTGGCCTGCGCCTGGGCGAAGTCGAGATCGCCGGAATAGATGGCCCTGCCGCAGATGACGCCCTCAACGCCCTCCTCCTCCACCGCACAGAGCTTCTCGATGTCATCCATGTTCGACAGGCCGCCCGACGCAATCACCGGGATGGTCAGCGCCTGTGCGAGCTTGACAGTCGCGTCGATGTTGATGCCCGAGAGCATGCCGTCGCGCCCGATGTCGGTGTAGATGATCGATTCGACGCCCCAGTCCTCGAACTTCCTTGCCAGGTCGACGACTTCATGGCCCGTCAACTTGCTCCAGCCATCCGTGGCCACCTTGCCGTCCCGGGCATCAAGCCCGACGATGATGTGGCCGCCAAACGCCGTGCAGGCATCCTTGAGGAAGCCGGGATTCTTGACTGCAGCCGTGCCGATGATGACGTAGCGCAGTCCGCCGTCGATGTACTTTTCAATTGTGTCCAGGTCGCGGATGCCGCCGCCCAGCTGTACCGGGATGTCGTCGCCCACCGCCTTGAGGATGGACTTGATGGCCGAAAAATTCTGCGGCTTGCCTGCAAAGGCACCGTTCAGATCCACAAGATGCAGCCTGCGGGCGCCCTTGTCGAGCCAGGAACTGGCCATCGCGGCAGGGTCTTCACTGAAAACAGTGGATTGGTCCATGTCGCCTTGCTTGAGGCGGACACAGTGGCCATCTTTCAGGTCAATCGCAGGAATGAGAAGCATGGTGCCGTGCGCAGCGGAGTGGTCTGTTGGAGACAGGACGGAGGGATCAGGGAGTCCAGTGCAGAAAATTGCGGTAGAGGGTCAGACCGTGTTGGGCGCTTTTTTCTGGATGGAATTGTGTGGCAAAAATATTATCGCGTGCAAGCGCTGCGGTAAAGCGCCCTCCGTAATCGGCTTCCCCTGCGCTGTGGCGCGCATCTGACGGTCTGGCATAGTAGCTGTGCACAAAATAGAAGTAGCTGCTGTCCGGTATGCTGGCCCACAAGGCGTGGGGCTGTGACTGGATGACTTCGTTCCAGCCCATCTGCGGTACCTTGAAGCGGCTGCCGTCGGGCTGCAGCCTGCCGGCCAGATCGAAGCGGACGACCTCGCCGGGAATCAATCCCAGTCCGTCTGTGGGGCCTTCACTGCTGTGGTCCAGCAGCATCTGCATGCCCACACAGACCCCGAAAAGCGGCTTGGAATCCGCCGCTTCCAGCACCGACTCCTGCAGGCCCGACTCGCGCAGCTCGCGCATGCAGTCGGGCATGGCCCCCTGACCGGGCAGCACAACCCGCTCTGCGGCGCGCACTTCTTCGGGCCGGGACGTGACGATGACCTCAAAGCCGGTGCCCTTTGCCACGGCCTGGACCGCCTGGGACACCGAGCGCAGGTTGCCCATGCCGTAATCGACGACTGCGACTGTCTTCATGGCTGGATTACCGGCTCAGGCAAACGTGGCAGCACATTCAGAGTGAGCCTTTGGTCGACGGGATGGTGCCGGCCGCGCGCGGGTCAAACTCCAGCGCGGCGCGCAGCGCCCGGGCGAAAGCCTTGAACACTGTTTCGGCCTGGTGATGTGCATTCTCGCCGCGCAGGTTGTCAATGTGCAGCGTAACGAAGGCGTGGTTCACAAAACCCTGGAAGAACTCGTGCGCCAGCTGGCTGTCGAAGGTGCCGATCATGCCGCTCTTGAAGGGCACGTTCATGATCATGCCCGGCCGGCCCGAAAAGTCGATCACGACGCGGCTGAGCGCCTCGTCCAGCGGCACATAGGCATGGCCGTAGCGGCGGATGCCCTTCTTGTCGCCCACGGCCTTCGCGACGGCCTGTCCCAGCGTGATGCCGACGTCTTCCACGGTGTGGTGGCCGTCGATGTGCAGGTCGCCTTTGGCCTCAATTTCCAGGTCGATCAGGCCGTGCCGCGCGATCTGGTCGAGCATGTGGTCGAAAAAGCCGATGCCGGTGGCAAGCTTTGCCACGCCTGTGCCGTCCAGGTTGACCTTGACGCGGATCTGCGTCTCGGCGGTGTTGCGGCTGACTTCGGCAATGCGGGGTGTTGTCATAGGGAGTTCCTGATGGCAGCCAGCATGAGTTCATTCTCCTGCGGCGTGCCGACGGTGAGGCGCAGGCAATTGGCCAGCAAGGGATGCATTTTAGAAACGTTTTTGACGAGCACCTTCTGCGCCTTCATGGCTTCGAAAGCTTTCACGGCATCCGGCATGCGCACGAGGATCATGTTGGCTTCCGTCGGGAACACCTTGATGCCGGGCCAGCGGGCGAGCGTGTCACAGATGAGGGCGCGCTGCCCGCGCAGCTCGGCCGCCTGCGCGGCAAACACGTCCGCATGCTCCAGCGCAAACAGCGTGGCTTCAGCATTCAGGGCACTGATGTTGTACGGCGGCCGGACCTTGTCCACCTCGGCCACCAGGGCACTGGGCCCGATGAGATATCCCATGCGCACGCCCGCCAGGCCAAACTTGGACAGGGTACGCATGAGCAGCACATTGGGAAAGTCCGTCAGCCTGTCGATGAAGCTGCGGCTTGAAAACGGCTGGTAGGCCTCGTCGATCACCACGAAGCCCGGGGTTGCGGCAATGACGGCCAGCACGTCGGCATCATCCAGCAGGTTGGCCGTCGGGTTGTTGGGGTAGGCCAGGTACACGAGCGCAGGCTGGTGGTTGCGGATGGCCTCCATCATGGCGGGCATGTCAAGCTGGAAGTCGGGCGTCATGTCCACGCCAACGAACTTCAGCCCCTGCTGCCTTGCCGCCATCTCGTAGAAAACAAATGACGGCATGGGTGCGAGCACCGTCGCGCCGGGCAGGTCCAGCACCATGCTGAGCATGGTGATCAGCTCGTCCGAGCCATTGCCGAGCATCACGTCGTAGCCGGCCTGCACACCGGCGTACTTTGACAGTGCTGCGCGGACATCTGCCACGCAGGTCGTCGGGTAACGGTTGATGGCCACGGCGCCGAGGCGACGGCCAAGCTCGGCCTGCAGTGGTGCAGACAGGCGGTAGGGGTTCTCCATTGCATCGAGCTTGACCATCCCGGTCGCGTCCTGGATGGCATAGCCCGCTATCGACTGGATGTCCTGGCGGATGAAACGGCGGATGAGGCCCGCGGTGGTGTCGTCAGTCATGCCCTGATTGTCCCGCACTTTTCACGGTCCCCACTGCGCGTCCAGCCAGGCAATGCGCCGCTGCAGCCACCATCGCAGGTACTCGACCTCGCCTGCATGGCTGCCAGGCACGACAACACCTGGCCAGTCCCCCTTGTCAAGGATGGTCCAGCGGGCAAAGTTGTTGGCCTGGCTCTGCGCCAATGCAGCAGCCTGCGCGTCCACGAAATCAGGCAGGCTGTCGAGTTGGGCCGCCCGTATGGCCTGCCAGCGCGCCCTGACTTTCCGGATGAAGGCCGGGTCTTCAAGCAGGCGGCTGTACCAGCATGTCTCGCCCAGCCGGCTGAAAGCCTCGGGATTGCCCGGATTAGTTGCAAACATCAGGCGGTTGTTGCCCATGGACAGGTCATGGTCCCAGATGGGGCCGATGGCGAGCCTGGCGTTGCGGTCCTTGGTGAAGAAAGTGCTGCCGCGAAAGGCATCCCGGTTCATCAACAGCTCATTGAGGACATACCAGTTGACGAAAGAGTCCACGTCCAGCCAGGCGGCGTAGCCTGCCGCCGGGTCCGCGAAGTCCGGGCCTGCAAGCACGGACTCAATACCGTTCATGTGCCCGATGATCCAGCCCGTTTGCGTCACTGTCAGCGAGTCGGGCGCGTCCACCCTGAGGGGCAGGCCGCATCGGCTGGTGGTGAAACTGGTGTCTGGTCCGGGCCAGTCAAGCTCAAGCAGATAGCCGCCCGAGATGTCGGGTTCTGCTTCATCGCCAGGCCCCAGCGAGGCAATATCCACCCGGTTGCTGCCGGTGCGCAGGTGCTCGGCCAATTCGTAGTTGCCCAGGTAGTTGCCATTGAGGAAGACCTCGACGAAGCGCGACCGCGTCGTGTAGGGCATCCCCAGGCGCCGGCTCACCTCGAAGGCGATTTCATTGCGCAGCAGGCTCTTGTCCCCGTGGTTGGCCAGAAGGACCCAGTGACGGTTTGCAGGCATGCCCAGCAATGCGGCCGACGTACCCAGGCGAAGCCGGTACGGCTTCTTGTCGAAGTTCACCCACGTGGAGTTGCCGCGGCCGCGGATGTCGATGGCCCCGGTGTTGAGCGCTGTGCTGGCAGCGCGGGCGGCGCCGTCCGCATAGAGCGAGAACGTACCGGTGAGGTAATCTTCCCGCGAGACGACCGGCATGCCGGCGGTGGTCGAGATGTCCAGCACCGGCAGGTCAATGACTGCCGGCACGAAAGCCGCATTCTCCTGGGGAGTCGGCGAAGGTGTGCTGACCGGCAGGCCGGCCTGCGCAGCCGAGAGCAGGCGGTTGCCCCCGGCAGTGCGGCCCTTGACCCACACGCGGTAGCGCCTTGCGGGGTTCAGGTTGGCAATCGTGTGCACACGCCCGGCCCCTGGCGCAATGGCCGCGCGAGACAACGCGATCAATGAGGACCCCGCCTGCTGGTAATAAACTTCGTAGTCAAGCGCCCCGGCGATCGCTGCCCAGTAAACGGTCAGGTGCCGGCTGCCCTGCACGAGCCGGGGAGCCTCGGCCGGCGCGAACGCCGGCGACAAGGGGAAAACAATATCCGCTGGCCCCTGGGCGGCAGGTGCAGTGATCTGGTAGAGCCCGGCCTGGTGGCTGAAGACCGCCGCTTCTGTGGGGTCGCAAGCACCGTTGCCGTTGGCATCCAGGCATGCAAGCGGTGAAGTGGATGAGGCTGCCGGCAAGTCCGGACCGCTGACCGTCAGCATGGCCAGACGCGGCGCGGAGGCCGGACCCGTCCATGTCAGGGTGTAGGCGCCTGTTGCAGAGGAAACAGTCGAGGCAGCAGCCTGCTCGGTCGGGCCGCACTGACCGTCACCATCAAGATCCGCGCAGATGAGCACGTCGGGAAAGCTGGTCCCGGAGACGGTGTGCGGGCCGTTTGCCGGCACTCCGGGAACCGGGGTTTCGACGCCAGGACCACCACCACCCCCGCCGCCACACCCGGCAAGCAGGAGGCACCACATCGCGCCCATGGCAACAAGCCTGGGCAATGCTGGATGGGCCCGGGCGATGCGCATGTCGCTCAGGGCTTGCGCAGCCTCATCTCGGCCGCCATCGCATGGGCCTGCAGGCCCTCGCCGTAAGCCAGTTCCGCCGCAATCCTGCCCAGCACCTGCGCGCCGGCCTCACTCACTTCGATCAGGCTGCTGCGTTTCTGGAAGTCATACACGCCCAGCGGCGACGAGAAGCGCGAGGTGCCCGAAGTTGGCAACACATGGTTGGGTCCGGCGCAGTAGTCGCCCAGGCTCTCGCTGGTGAAGGCACCCAGGAAGATGGCGCCGGCGTGCCTGAGCAGGGGCTCCCAGCGGCGCGGGTCCTGGCTGGAGACTTCGAGATGCTCGGGCGCAATGCGGTTGCTGATGTCGCAGGCCTCTTCCATGCTTCGGGTATGAATGAGTGCGCCACGGTCGTTGAGCGACCTGGCGATGATCGCCGCGCGCGGCATCGCAGGGAGCAGCCGGTCGATTTCGGCCTGAACCCTGTCGATGTAGGCTGCGTCGGGGCACAGCAGGATGCTCTGCGCCAGCTCGTCATGCTCGGCCTGGCTGAACAGGTCCATCGCCACCCAGTCAGCCGGCGTCGTGCCGTCGGCCAGCACCAGGATTTCACTCGGACCGGCGATCATGTCGATGCCCACGAGGCCGAACACGCGGCGCTTGGCGCTGGCAACGTAGGCATTGCCCGGGCCCGTGATCTTGTCCACCCTGGGAATGGTGGCCGTGCCATAGGCCAGCGCTGCCACGGCCTGCGCGCCGCCAACGGTGAACGCGCGCGTGACGCCGGCCACATAGGCGGCGGCCAGCACAAGAGGGTTTTTTTCGCCACCCGGCGTAGGCACCACCATGACGATTTCACCCACACCGGCCACATGGGCCGGAATCGCATTCATCAATACGCTGGACGGGTACGCTGCCTTGCCACCCGGCACATAGATGCCGACGCGATCCACAGGCGTGACTTTCTGGCCCAGCAGCGTGCCATCTTCGTCGCGGTAGCTCCAGCTTTCGCCACAGGCGCGCTTCTGGGCCTCGTGGTAGCTGCGCACGCGGGTTGCGGCCGCCTGCAAGGCGCCGCGCTGCGCCACCGGCAGGCCGTCAAAGGCCACCTTGAGCTCTGCCTGGGTGAGTTCCAGTTCACCGAGCGAGCGGGCATCAAGCCGGTCCCACCGCGCGGTGTATTCAAGCACCGCCGCATCGCCCCGCGCCTGCACGTCCGCCAGAATGTCCGCGACGCTCTGCTCGATCGCTGCGTCAGCATCAGGTGCCCAATGCAGGCGCTTGCGAAACTCCGATTCGAAATCAGTTGAAGCAGTCGAGAGGCGCAGCGGGCTTGCCTTCAGGTTCATGGCGAGTGGACTTCTTGCGTCAGTTGGTGCCGATGGCGGCGGCAAATGCGTCGATGATTTTGCGGATCGGCGCCTGCTTGAGCTTGAGTGCAGCCTGGTTGACGACCAGGCGCGAGCTGATGTCCATGATGCGCTCGACCTCCACCAGGTTGTTGGCCTTGAGCGTGCTGCCGGTGGACACCAGGTCCACAATGGCATCGGCCAGGCCCGTGAGCGGCGCAAGCTCCATCGAGCCGTAGAGCTTGATCAGGTCCACGTGCACACCCTTGGCAGCAAAAAAGTCGCGCGAAATGGAGACGTATTTGGTGGCCACCGTCAGGCGTGAACCCTGCTTCACGGCGGCAGCGTAGTCAAAGCCGGCGCGAACCGCCACGCTGATGCGGCACCTGGCGATCTGCAGGTCCAGCGGTTGGTAAAGGCCCTGGGTGCCGGATTCGAGCAAGGTGTCCTTGCCCACCACGCCCAGATCGGCACCACCGTACTGCACATAGGTCGGCACATCCGTGGCGCGCACCAGCACCACGCGCACGCCGGGCTGGTTGGTGTCAAGAATCAGCTTGCGCGACTTCTCCGGGTCGTCCAGCACCTCAATGCCTGCGGCCCTGAGCAGCGGCAGGGTCTCGTCAAAGATGCGGCCTTTGGACAGGGCAAGTGTGATCATTCCGATATTCTCGCGGAAGTGGGAGTCCGTTCCAGGGATACCGCGGAACCGGCTCTGCCGGGCCGCTGGTATCGCCCCCTTGAGGGGCTGAGGGCCGCGGCTCCAAGCCTGCCTGCGCAGGCTTGGA
>CAZFKW010000112.1:0-10297 GCA_964519795.1 uncultured Ramlibacter sp.
AGCTGGTCGAGCGCCTGTGCGAGTGGGGCGAAGAGGTCAGCAACAACGCCATCGAAGTCTATATCCACCGCCTGCGCAAGAAGATCGAGAAAGGCCCCGTGCGCATCGCCACGGTACGCGGCCTCGGCTATTGCCTCGAAAAGATCCAGCAGAGCTGAGTGGCCGGAAGACACCGCGAGTGGCCATCAAACTCTTCAAGCGTGAGCAGCACTCGCTGTTCGGGGAAATCCTTGACTGGATGCTCACGCCACTGCTGCTGCTGTGGCCAGTCAGCCTGGCGCTGACCTGGCTGGTGGCGCAGGGCATTGCGAACAAGCCCTTTGACCGGGCCCTTGAGTACAACGTCCGCGTGGTCGCGCAACTTGTGGGGGCGCGCAGTGACCGCGTGCAGTTCAACCTGCCGCAGCCTGCCAGTGAGCTGCTGCGCGCCGATGATGCCGATCTGGTGTATTTCCAGGTACTCGGCACGCGCGGGGAATTCCTGAGTGGCGAGCGGGCACTGCCGGCACCGCCGGAAGACGAGGCCTCCGAGACTGGCACGGTGAACTTGCGCGACGACGAGATTCGCGGGCTTGAAATCCGGGTGGCCTACACCTGGGTGAAGCTGGACCTGCCGGGCAAGCCGGTCCTGGTGCAGGTCGCCGAGACGCGCGAGAAGCGCTCGGTACTGGCCACGGAAATCATCAAGGGCGTCATGCTGCCGCAGTTCGTCATCCTGCCGCTGGCGGTGCTGCTTGTGTGGCTGGCGCTGGTAAGGGGGATCAAACCGCTGAACGAACTGGAGGAACGCATCCGGGCACGAAAGCCTGACGACCTCTCGCCCCTTGACGACACGGCAGTGCCCCTGGAGGTGGCGCCGCTCGTGTCGTCGGTGAATGACCTGCTGACACGCCTGGAGGACTCCATTGCCACCCAGAAGCGCTTTCTGGCCGACGCGGCACACCAGCTCAAGACGCCGCTGGCGGGCCTGCGGATGCAGGCTGACCTGGCGCAGCGTGAAGGTGCCAACGCCGATGAACTCAAGCAGTCCCTCAAGCAGATCGGCCGCGCCAGCGTCCGTGCCACGCACACTGTGAACCAGTTGCTCGCGCTGGCACGGGCCGAAGGCAGCGGTGCGCGCCAGCGCCAGCCCTGCGACCTGGCGCGCCTGACCATGGAAGTGGTGCAGGACTCGGTTCCGCGCGCCATGGACCGGTGCATCGACCTGGGATACGAGGGCCCGCAGCCCGGAGCGCCCGGCGTCAAGCTCGAAGGCAATCCGACGCTGCTCAAGGAACTCATCCGCAACCTGCTGGACAACGCCATCAACTACACCCCGTCCAGCGCCATCCAGCCAGGGATCATTACGGCACGCGTGATGGCCGACCCTTTTGGCAAGGTGCTGATCCTGCGGGTGGAAGACTCCGGCCCGGGCATTCCCGAGGCAGAGCGCGAGCTGGTCTTCCAGCCGTTCTACCGGGCGCTCGGCATGGAAGCGGACGGCTCAGGCCTGGGCCTGCCCATCGTGCTGGAAATCGCGCGGCAGCACGATGCGACCGTGACGCTGGAAGACGCCCACCCGGGCAAAGTGCCCCCCGGTGCCAGCTTCAGCGTCCGCTTCACCTCATGGAGCGAACCGGAGTAGCAACGGGCATAAGTTCCAGGAAGCCGTGGAACCGGCTTCGCCGGGCCACTGGCTTCGCCCCCCAGTGGGGGGGCGCCCGAAGGGCGGACGGGGGCGTCAATAAAAGCTCAGCTGAAGCCGCTCACGCTCGATCGCCCGCGCCACGTACGGCAGAAGGGCCGTACGCTGTACAAAGGCCCACAGGGACGGGTAGTCGTCGGGGTTGATGCCGGCGATCGTGCCCCAGCGCAACAGCGTCAGCGCATAGGCATCCAGCGGGCCAAAATGCGTGCCGCCCAGGAAGGCATCGCCGCGCTGCACCGCAGCCGCGACCATCGCCTCCAGCTCGCCAAGCATGCCGCGGTACAGCTCCCGGTTGAATGCCTTGAGTTCACCGAAAACGGCTTCGTCGGCCGCGAACTTGTGCGGCATGAAAAAGTGCGTGAACGTCGGGTGGACCGAGTTGTTCATCCATGCCAGCGTCTCCATCACGCGTGCCCTCGCCAGCGGCTCACGCGGCAGGAAGCCCATCTGCGGGAAGCGGTCGTTCAGGTAGCCGACGATGGCCACGATCTGGGTGATGACTTCGCCACCATCCACCAGCACCGGCACCTGCGCGCGCGGGTTGATGGCCTTGTATTCAGGCTGGTGGTTCTCGCCCTTGTGCAGCTTCACCATGACAGCCTCGAACGGCGCGCCCGCCGCCTCCAGCAAGGTATGCGGCACGAAAGAGCAGGCGCCAGGGGCGTAGTAAAGCTTGAGGGTCATGCGTGTCTCCGTCGGGTTGCGGGATTCATTTGCAGGCGCGCAACGGCTTGCCAGCCAGCAGCGGCTTGAACTCTTCAAGACGCGGCCTCAGCACTTCGTCCACAGACGTGAACTTGAGCATCTGGCCGCGCACTTCAGGCCGGTCCTGCAACACCCTGGCTGTCCGGACGCCGCGTTGCTCCAGCACATCCAGTCGCTGCCTGGCACCGGACTGGCTGTCAAAGTTGCCGAGCGACAGCCCCGGCTCCATGGACGTGTTCAGGGGAGCCTCGAATGAAATCTTGAGCGCCCGCAGCTCGGCTTTTTTCCTGTTGAGCGCATCCACATTGGGGAACCGGCCCATGTAGACCATCCAGCGCCCCGGCTCGACTGCGCTTTCAAGGCTCCAGACGGATGCCGGGAGTTCGGGCTCCAGCGCCTGGCGGATCGCGGCCGTCTGCTTTTCGTCAAACAGGCCGGCCTGAAGGCACTCGGGCGGCCGGGGGGCCGCTGCCACAGCGGTGCCGGTGTCGGCCCGGCGCAGCTCATCGGCCGGGAGGATGCGCAAGGCCTCCGGCTTGATCTGCTGCTCGGTACGCTGGGGCTCGGACTGCTGCACGGGCGCAAAGCCGTACGGCTGCAGCATCCCTTGCGACCAGGCGAAATAGGCGCCATTGCCCAGCAACAGGAACAGGACGAGCAGCCGCAGCATGGCGTCAGGCAGCCGCGGCCGGAACCGGCGGAGGATTGGGTTGTGGACGCACGCTGACCTCGGAACTCGTGATTTGTTTCATGCCGAGCGCAGTATGCACCAGCAGCGCACCGTTTTCACCGGCGCCGTGTGCCGTTCCCTGCAGGACGCCGCCTTGACCGTCGCTGACGCTGACCAGACGGTCACGCAGCGCATCACGTGCATTGAAGCGTGCCTGGAATGGCGCGAAGCCGGATTGGCCAAATGCCAGAACAGCCTGGACCAGCGGCGGCGCCAGCCGCCGCAGCACGTCCGGCGCTGCAGCCCGGGGCTCCAGCTCACGCATGCAGGCCGGTGGCGTGGACAGGCCCGTGCCATCGCGCGGGGCGATGTTGATGCCCACGCCAATCACCGCATAGCGGTGCTCACCGACGCTGGCCGTCTCGATCAGGATGCCACCGAGCTTGCGGTCGCCCGCAGCGCCGGTGAGCCAGAGGTCATTCGGCCATTTGAGCCGGATCTCCGGGTGCAGGCTCTCTGCCACGCTGGCGCCAACGGCCAGCGACAGGCCTGACCAGTCGGCCGGCGCGAGCGGCAGACCCAGCGAGAAAGTCAGTGAATCGCCGACCGCACTTTGCCAGTCACGTCCAAGCCTGCCCCGGCCTGCGGTCTGGGCCCCTGCCACAAGCAGGATGGGTTCGAGTCGCCCTGCGCGGGCGCGGCGCATCAGCTCGGAGTTGGTGGAATCAAGCTCGGGCAGGACCTCAATGCTGAAGTCGGGCAGCGCCGGATAAACCGCCTGCCAGATGGCCTCGGACGCGCCGGCAAATGCTGCTCCCACGCCCGGCATGTCGTGTCCTCAGCGCCCGCGCTTGGGCGCCAGCAGGGTGCCCCTGCACTTCTTCGCGCCGCACCAGCACGGGTACTCGGCCTTCAGCTTGGGCGTATAGCGCTCGTCGATGATCAGGCCGTAGTCGTAGTTCAGCTCTTCACCCGCCTTGATGTTACGCAGCGCCTTGATGAACACCCGGCCCCCCTCCTCGTCGGCCTCGCAGTTGGCGTCGCAGCTGTGGTTGATCCAGCGTGAGGAATTGCCGCCGTGCTTGGCGTCGATCACGTTGTGCTCGTCAATGTGGAAGTAGAAGGTGTGATTCGGGTCCTTCGGGTCATGCGGATGGCGGCGCAGCGCCTCCTTCCAGTTGATGATCTCGCCCACGTATTCGATGATGATCTCGCCTTCGGGGATATCCTGCACGGCGAAGACGCCCTTGCCGTGGACGCCCGAGCGGCGGGTCTGGATGCGGCGGCCGCCGTTGATTGGGCCGGATTTTGCGGGCATTGGGAAAACTCTGTTAAGTTGAATATGCACACACGCGCGCGTACACGTGCGCGCGTAGAAGCGCCGATTGTAGGAGTACACAAATGAAGCTTTCGCGACGGAACCTGATTGCAGCCACTGCGGGCGCCGCCATGGGCGGTCTGGCAGGCCCTCTGGCGGCCCAGGCAACCCCCGGCGTGCCACCTCCCGGGGAAGCACGGGCACCTGACCTGCCCAGGGTGGGGGCAAGCCTGCCACTGGGCACGCTGCCGCTGCTGGACGGGAGCATGTTCGATCCTTCCATGGCCGACGGAAAGGTCCTTGTGGTGTACTGGTGGGCCAGCTGGTGCCCCTTCTGCGCGGTGCAAAGCCCCCATATCGAGCAGCTCTGGCGCAAGAACCGCGCCCGCGGCCTGCAGGTGCTGGCGCTGTCCATCGACCGGCGGCGCGAAGACGCCGTGACTTACATTCAGAAAAAAGGTTACACCTTCCCGTCAGCGATGCTGAGTCCGGAAGTAGCGACAATCCTGCCCAAACCCAAAGGCCTGCCCGTCGTGGTGGTGCGCGGGCGCGCAGGCAAGGTGGTGTTCGCCGAAAGCGGCGAGATGTTCCCTGAAGATATTGAAGGATTGGCCAAGTACCTATGACGAAGACCCTGGTGATTGCGGAGAAGCCTTCGGTGGCTCAAGACATCGTGCGCGCCCTCACGCCGACGGCAGGCAAGTTCGAGAAGCACGACGACCATTTCGAGAACGACAAGTACATCGTCACCAGCGCCGTCGGCCACCTGGTGGAGATCCAGGCGCCAGAGGAGTTTGACGTCAAGCGCGGCAAGTGGAGCTTTGCGCACCTGCCGGTGATACCTCCGCACTTTGACCTCAAGCCGGTGGACAAGACCAAGACGCGGCTGAACGCCGTCGTCAAACAGGCAAGACGCAAGGACGTGACGGACATCATCAACGCCTGCGACGCAGGCCGCGAGGGGGAGCTGATCTTCCGGCTGATCGAGCAATACGCCGGCGGCGCCAAGCCCCTGGGAAAGCCTGTGCGGCGTCTGTGGCTGCAGTCCATGACCCCCCAGGCGATCCGGGATGGCTTTGGCGAACTGCGCAGTGAAAAGCAGATGCAGGGTCTGGCCCACGCAGCCCGCTCCCGGTCTGAAGCTGACTGGCTGGTCGGCATCAATGGCACGCGGGCCCTGACGGCCTTCAATTCCCGCGATGGGGGCTTCTTCCTGACCACGGTCGGCCGGGTGCAGACACCCACGCTCTCCGTCGTGGTCGAACGTGAGGAAAAAATCCGCAAGTTCATCAGTCGCGACTACTGGGAAATCCACGCCACCTTCCTGGCGGAAGCCGGCGAATACCCGGCCAAGTGGTTCGACCCCAAGCACAAGAAAGTGGAAGATGACGCCGAGAAGAAGGCGGATCGCGTCTGGACGCAGCGCGAAGCCATGGCGATCGCCGATGCCGTGCGCGGAAAGTCTGCCAGCGTCACCGAGGAATCCAAACCCACAACCCAGGCCTCGCCGCTGCTGTTTGACCTGACGTCCTTGCAGCGTGAGGCCAACGGCCGATTCGGCTACAGCGCCAAGACCACGCTGCAGCTGGCGCAGAGCCTCTACGAGCGCCACAAGGCGCTGACCTACCCACGTACGGACTCGCGCGCGCTGCCCGAAGACTACCTGCCTGTCGTCAAGGACACCATGAAAATGCTGGCCGGCAGCGACATGCGGCACCTGGCGCCCTTTGCCAAACAGGCCATCGACGGCAGCTACGTCAAGCCCAGCAAGCGCATCTTTGACAACGCTAAAGTCAGCGATCACTTCGCCATCATCCCCACCCTGCAGGCGCCCAGCGGCCTGTCGGATGCCGAGCAGCGGCTCTACGATCTTGTGGTCAAGCGCTTTTTGTCGGTGTTCTTCCCGAGCGCCGAGTTCATGGTCACCACGCGCATCAGCCAGTCCATGGGCCACAGCTTCAAGACGGAAGGCAAGGTGCTGGTCAAGCCGGGTTGGCTGGCCATCTGGGGCAAGGAAGCCGCGGCCGAGATCACCGATGCCAAGGAAGGCGACAAGGGTCAGGCCCTGGTCCCGGTCAAGCCGGGCGAGATGGTGCGAGCGGAAGTGGTCGAGCCCAAGGGCCTCAAGACCAAGCCGCCCGCCCGCTATTCGGAAGCCACGCTGCTGGGCGCCATGGAAGGCGCCGGCAAGCTGGTGGAGGATGACGAGCTGCGCGAGGCCATGCAGGAAAAAGGTCTGGGCACGCCGGCCACGCGCTCGTCCATCATCGAAGGTCTGATCGCCGAAAAATACATGTTCCGCGAAGGCCGCGAGCTCATACCCACGGCCAAGGCCTTCCAGCTGATGACGCTGCTGCGCGGGCTGGGCGTGGAAGAACTCTCCAAGCCCGAGCTCACAGGCGAGTGGGAGTACAAGCTGGCCCAGATGGAGCACGGCAAGCTCTCGCGCGAGGACTTCATGCGCGAGATCGCGCAGATGACCGAGCACATCGTCAAGAAAGCCAAGGAATACGACCGCGACACAGTGCCCGGCGACTACGCCACGCTGTCCACGCCGTGCCCTAACTGCGGCGGCATCGTCAAGGAAAACTACCGGCGCTACACCTGCACCGGCAAGGACGGCAACTCCGAGGGCTGCGGCTTCTCGTTTGGCAAGACGCCGGCGGGCCGCACTTTTGAAGCCCATGAAGTCGAGCAGTTCCTGCGCGACAAGAAGATCGGGCCGCTCGAAGGCTTCCGCTCCAAGGCCGGCTGGCCCTTTACCGCCGACATCGTGCTCAAGTTCAGCGAGGATGACAAGAACTGGAAGCTGGAGTTTGACTTTGGCGACGACAAGAATGCCGCAGAGACAGGCGAAATTGTGGACTTCAGCGCCCAGCAGTCGTTGGGGCCGTGCCCCAAGTGCGCGGCGCGGGTCTTCGAGTATGGGAAGAACTATGTCTGCGAAAAGTCCGTGCCCACGGCGCAGCAACCCACACCCAGCTGCGACTTCAAGACCGGCCAGGTCATCCTGCAACAGCCGGTCGTGCGCGAACAGATGGAAAAGCTGTTGTCCACCGGCAAGACTGACTTGCTGGACAAGTTCGTGTCCATGCGCACGCGTCGCGCCTTCAAGGCCTTCCTGGCGTGGGACAACGAGGCTGGCAAGGTGAACTTCGAGTTTGCGCCCTCGAAGTTCCCGCCGCGCAAGACTGCGGCGGGGAGGCCTGTCGTGGCGAAGGAGCCTGCGGTCAAGACTGCCGCGGCAAAGAAAGCCGCACCGGCGAAGAAGGCGGCGGCAAAGAAGGCTCCGGCGAAAACAGCCGCGGCCAAGGCGCCCCGCAAGTCACGCGCAACCGGCGCCGCCAACCTCACGCCGAGCGCAGCGCTGGCCGCCGTGATCGGCGCCGAGCCTGTGGCCCGCACACAGGTCATCAAGAAGTTGTGGGACTACATCAAGGCCAACGGCCTGCAGGACGCCGCGAACAAGCGCGCTATCAACGCCGACGACAAGCTCAAGCCTGTTTTCGGCAAGGATCAGGTGACCATGTTCGAGCTGGCGGGGATTGTGGGCAAGCACCTGGGGTGAGGGCGGTGACTCCCGGAGGTCTTGCTCAATACCGCCGTAGCAAAGCCTGCCGCAGCAACCTCGCCGCCCGGTCCCTGATATGTCCCGGCATGGTGCGATCGGCCGGCGGGGGCCGCTTCTGGGCAGCCGTGCAGGCGTCCAGAAAATCCATCAGCAGGGGCATGTCGTTGATCGTGTCAGTGCCCTGCTTGTGGAACTCCGGATGCCACTGCGTCGCCGCGATGTAGCCTTTGCGCAGACCGCCGCGCCGGCGGATGGCTTCGGGCACCCTGTCCGGCACGCTCCAGGCCTCGATCTCGAAACCCGGCGCAAGATCTTTCACTGCCTGGTGGTGGATGCTGTTGACCCGGGCGCGCAGCACGCCGGGATAAATCTGCGAAAGCCGGCTGCCCTGCACGATGTCGATCTCGTGAAAGTTCTGGTCGTAGGTCACGGCGTCCCGGTGGCGCAGCGTCTCCGGGTGCCCGTGCTGCGCCTCGATGTCCTGGTACAGCGTGCCGCCAAAAGCCACATTGATCAGTTGCAGGCCGCGGCACACGCCGAAAATGGGTTTGCCGGCCTGCTCGAACGCCTCGACCAGCGCGAGGTCGTACAGGTCGCGGATGCGGTCGCCGATCCAGGCTTCCTGCAGAGGTTCCTCCCCATAGCTGCCAGGCCAGACGTCGGAGCCGCCATGCATGACCACGCCATCCAGCCACTCGGCATAGTGCGACAGCTTCACATCCCCCCGCGCCGTTTCGCCTGTAGGGCAGGGCACCATCACCACCATCGCTCCTGCAGACATCAGCCAGTGGGCGATGGATTGCTCCACGTATTGCAGGGTCTTGTTGGTGAAAAGCGAGCGGGCCGGGTCTGCATGCGAGAAGCAGGCAGACAAGCCGATCTTGAGTCGTTTGGAAGGCATGTCAGAAGATTCTGACGCATTTGGCGCAGGCATGCTGTCGGACGGCATCCCGTCATTCGGCCACGCATGGCAAAGGGCCTATGGTGCGTGTGCATTCCCGCGCACGGGCCTGCGGTCGGCGGGCGCTGTCCGCAAAATAAGAGCCAATCCAACTGAACCGGAACCCCCCATGCAATGCCCCGTTTGCACCAACTCCCAGCTCGTCATGTCCGAGCGCAGCGGCATCGAGATCGACTACTGCCCGCAATGCCGCGGCGTGTGGCTTGACCGTGGGGAGCTGGACAAGATCATCGACCGGGCCGCAGCTACCGCGCCGGCGGCCGCGGCTGCCACCGCACCGGCCATCCCCGCAAGTCCCTCGCAACCCTACGCGCAGCCGCATCCACAGCAAGCGCACCACCACCAGGGCCAGGCACCGTCGGGCTACTACTACAAGAAGAAAAAGCGCGGAGGTTTTCTGGGGGAGATTTTCGACTTTGACTGAGCCTTACGCGAACGCCACGCTCGCGCTCAGCGCACCAGTGCCAGGACGTCCCAGCCGCGCTCGCGGGCTATGGCGGCCAGCCTGGAATCCGGGTCCACCGCGACAGGCCGCTTGACAGCCGACAACAGCGGGAGATCGTTGATTGAGTCGCTGTAGGCCGTGCTCTTGAAGGCCTTTAGCGCATGGCCGCGCGCGGCCAGCCATTCATGCAGCCGCGTGACCTTGCCCTCCCGCATGTTCAGGGTGCCGGTGGCCTTGCCCGTGAAAACGCCGTCCGTGATTTCCGCTTCGGTGGCGAGCAGGTGCTCAATGCCGAAGTACATCGCCGTCAGTTCCGTGATGAAGCGGTTGGTGGCCGTGGTCATGACCACCAGCTCGCCGCCATCCAGGTGCTTGTTGACCAGGTCGCATGCGGCCTGCGGGATGCGCGGCACGATGACCGTCGCCAGGAATTCCTGGCGCAGCGGCTCCCACTGCGCGGGTGTGCGTCCGGCGAGCGTGCCGACGTAGAAGTCCGCGAACTCCTGCGCGCCGACAGTGCCGGCCTTGTAGCGTGCTTCCATGTCGGCATTGCGCGCAGCAAATCCGGCGCGGTCCAGCACGCGCCTGTCCATCAGGAACTCGCACCACAGCACGTCGCTGTCGCCCGTCAGCAGCGTGTGGTCCAGGTCAAACAGGGCGAGTTTCATGGAGGTGGCGGGCGCAAGGGCAGGCATGGCGGCTGTGGTGGTTGGGCAGTGGCTCAGCCAGCCTTGCGCAAATGCCAGGCTTTGGTGCGCGTGAATGCCTGGATGCCGTACCTGGACAGCGTGAGTCCCACGCCCGAGTCACCGTAGCCGCTCCAGGGCAGGCGCGGGCTGACGCGGTCGCAGCAGTTCCAGTAGACGCTGCCGGCATTCACCTGGGCGAGCAGCTTGCGCGCGCGCGCCTCGTCGGGCGTGTAGACGCCGGCGGTAAGGCC
>CAZFKW010000113.1:0-4327 GCA_964519795.1 uncultured Ramlibacter sp.
GATTATGGTTATATATAATAACCAACTCAAGCTCAGGCAGCGTTTCAATACTCAGTACAAACCCTTGTACGGCCGGCAGCAACCCAGGAGACAGGCAAGACCATGGACCACCAGAACCTCATCGCCATCGACATCCACACCCACGCTGAAGTCAGCTGCTGGAACCCCTTTGACAGCTATGGCGAGGAGTACGACCGCGCGGCTGACAAGTACTTCCGCAACAGCCGCCGGCCGACCATTGAGGAGACCATCGCCTACTACCGTGAGCGCAAGATAGGTCTCGTGATGTTCACGGTGGACAGCGAGTCGCAGCTGGGCCGCCGCCGCATCCCGAATGAAGAGATTGCCGAGGCCGCGAGCAGGAACAGCGACATGATGATGTGCTTTGCCAGCATCGACCCGCACAAGGGCAAGATGGGCGCGCGTGAGGCCGAGCGGCTGATCAGGGAGCACAACGTCAAGGGCTTCAAGTTCCACCCGACCGTCCAGGGTTACCACCCCTACGACAAGATGGCCTGGCCCATCTATGAAGTGATCAACGCGCACAAGCTGCCGGCCATCTTCCACACGGGGCACAGCGGCATCGGCAGCGGCATGCGCTGCGGCGGTGGCCTGCGGCTGGAATACAGCAACCCCATGCACCTGGATGACGTGGCCATCAGCTTCCCGGACATGCAGGTGGTCATGGCCCATCCAAGCTTTCCCTGGCAGGACGAAGCGCTGTCAGTTGCGACGCATAAGCCCAATGTGTGGATCGACCTGTCCGGCTGGAGCCCCAAGTACTTCCCCAGGCAGCTGGTGCAGTACGCCAACACGCTGCTCAAGGACCGCGTGCTGTTTGGCTCCGACTACCCGCTGATCACGCCGGAGCGCTGGATGAAGGACTTTGAAGAGGCCGGCTTCAAGCCTGAGGTGATGCCCGGCATCCTCAAGGACAATGCGGTGAGGCTGCTGGGGCTTGCCTGACATTTGCTGATGGAGGTGGCACAGGAAGTTATGGCCCCGTGCAAGCAGGCCGCAGGCCTGCGGCCTATGATGAAGGCTTCAAAATCCAGCACCTCACTGCAAAGAGATCCCCATGCAAGCACCCACCACCAATCCCGCGCCGCTGTCCCCCTTCCACGTCGCTTTCCCGGTCAACGACATCGCCCAGGCGCGCCACTTCTACGGCGACATCCTGGGCTGCCCCGAAGGCCGCAGCGCGCCTGACTGGGTTGACTTCAACTTCTACGGGCACCAGATCGTGGCGCACCTGGCGCCCGGCGAAACCGGCAACGCCCAGCTCAATGCTGTGGATGGCCATGGCGTGCCGGTGCGGCACTTCGGCATCGTGCTGCCCATGGCCGATTGGGAGGCCGCTGCGCAGCGGCTCAAGGACAAGGGCATCAAGTTCGTGATTGAACCTTACATCCGCTTCAAGGGCGAGCCTGGCGAGCAGGCCACCATGTTCTTCACCGACCCCTCCGGTAATGCGCTGGAGATGAAGGCCTTCGGCGACATCAACATGCTGTTTGCCAAATAGCCGGCCGATGGCACCCAGCCGTTCTTGCTGAGCCGGTCGAAGCCCTTGGACAAGCTCAGGGCGAACGCGGATGGGAATGGCAGGCTCAGGGGGGCGCGGGAGCGCGTCACTGTCGTGCTGCCTGCGGCTCAACGAAGCACCGGACCCCCAAACAGCCAGAACCATCCGGCGTTGTAGATTACATGCAGCAGGATGGATGGCCCCAGGCTGTCGAACCTGTCCCTGAAAAAGCCGAACACCAGGCCTGGCACGAAGACAGCCGCAGCATGGACCATGCTGGCTGTCAGGGCATGCGCCGCCGCGAAGGCGAGGGCGGTGCAGAGGTTGGCGGCGCTGATGCCGTGCCATGCCTTCTTGCCCCAGGACCGCGCGCGAAGCGAGGTCTGCAGCAGCCCGCGGAAGCAGACTTCCTCCAGCACAGGATAGGCCAGCGCCGGCACCAGAAATGCCAAAGGCCGGGCCAGCGGCCAGGCCAGGTCGGCCGCCACTGGCTGGGCCAGCGACTGCAGGAGCCAGTAAAGCGGCGCAGCCGCCAGGGCTGCGCCGAACCAGCCGATGCCGGCCCTGTCCGTCACCGCGCGTGGTGACAGAGCAGGCGGCATGGCTGCCGTTTCACCCACAGGCTTACTTCGCCTTTGCCGCACTGCGCCGGCGACGCAGCAACCACACCAGGCTGCCGGCCATCAGCGCCAGCAGTGTCGGGTCAGCGGGCCCGTTGCCCACGGTGCAGCCGCCGGACGAGAAGTCTTCCTCCGGGAGTGCCTCCGGCACCTCGGCCACGACTTCAGCGCCGTAGCCAGGGGCGCCCGGGTCAACGATCTTGCCGTTGGCGGCGCCGTCAGCATCTTCCGGCCCGCCGTCCTTGAGCACGACCTCGATCACACCCTTGGCCAGGTTCACCGTGATCGGGACACCGGCCTGGCCCTTCCAGGCGCCGGCGCTGATCTTGAACCAGCTCAGCCCTTCCTTCAACGTCGTGCCATCGGCCTTGACGAACGCGTTCGGGTTGGCCGGATCCAGCACGCCGGCAGGTGGTGTGATGGACAGCGTGGTTGTGCCGCCTGGCGTCACATTGTTGAGCGTGAAGTTGAACGAGCCGACGGGCAGCACCACGTTGGCACCGAGATTGGCCGCCGACACCATGCCGCGCTCAGCCGCCGAAATGGTGACGCCTCCGGTGGTGTGCAGCGTCACCAGGCCACGCACGACGTTGTCCAGGCGGTCTTCCTGGGCCAGGAGCTTCTCGGTCGATTCGGATTCCGTACTTGCGAACGCGAGCGACATCAGCACCCAGGAGGTCTGGCCCACGGCTTCGGGGTCCAGGCCGCTGTTGCTGTCCCAGTAGTCATAGGCGGGGGTATCGCCGACAGCAGCCACGCGGGTGCGGTAGGTGCTTTTCACGATCTCGGTCTTCATGTCACTGGCCCAATCATGCGTGCCAACCTTGGTGGCCGGGCCGATGGTTGCGGTGAGCGCCTTGGAGACGCCATAAATGGCATACATGTAGGCTTGCGTGTATTTCCAGCTGTAGTTGTCGGCGTACCAGTTCACGGCGTTCTGGACCATGGTGTTCGCATCGCCAGGCGCCTTCTTCGCCTCGGTCTGGCCGATCATTGCGAGGGACCAGAGCCCGCCTCCGTTGGCCGCGACACCCTTGTAGCCGCCGCCGTCATAGACGAAGAATCCACCGTCGGTGTCCTGCCGGTTCTTCAGGAACGCAAGCATGGCCTTGGCCCAGGGAGCACTGTCCACGGGAAGCCCAAGGAATCGGGAGCCATACCACAGCCCCATGACGGCGAACTGGCTGTTGGACAGGTCTGAGCCGGTGCCGCAATGGTTGGAGCCGGTGTTCGGGGAGTAGCCCCAGCCGCCGTAGTAAGTGGCATACGAAGCGCCGCACACATAGCTGTTGGTTGAAGTCGCCTCGCCATTGGGGCCGTAGTCACCGCCAGCCGGCGATCCCTCGATGTTCTGGTAACTCTTGAGGAAGTTCACTGCGTTCTGCACGGCAGTGCGGTAGTCTGCGTCGGTGGTGGTGGCCTGCCCATATAGCGACAGTGCGACGAGCACCAGGCCGACCTCATAGGTCGGCTCACTCATGTAGATCCCGCCATCCGGCTTCTTCTGTGTCAGCAGGTAGGCAATGCCTTTTTCAATCATCGCGCGGCGTGTCGGGTTGGCCATCTGGCCGGATTCGATCAAGGCTGCCACTGCGGTGGCAGTGCCGGTGACCTTGTCATAGTCGTTCCAGTAGCCGGTGCCGTCCCCGTTGTCGTGGAACTGGTTGCTCAGGTACTGGAGACCGCCGCTGATGGCAGTTGCAACCTCCTCTGGCGTTGCAGGAACGGGGTCCGTGGCATGGGCAGGAAGGGATGCGCCCAGCATGCAGCCGATGGCCATTGATGCGGCCAGCGCGGTCCTGCGTGAGCGGTGCGCCCACCCGTGACGGGCGGGTCGGGCGTTGCGTTGTGTTGTATTCATCATGGGTTGCCTTCTTTCCTGGAACACAGGCGGAATTACCTGATGAATCAAGTTTGTGGCGACAGCCTTGCGGGCCATTTGACGGGGCGCAACAACCTGAACGCCTGCGAAGGCAAAAAGATTGACGCCCGTCAATAAAGGATCGGGCCGTACCCTGACCGTCACGGCTGGCTCGATGCCGCCCTGAAACCGAAATAGGGTCCGTTGTAGTTCACGTCGCGGAACATCTTGTCGAAATTGCGCAAATAGCGCTCCCCATACACATAACTGCCGCCGCGGCGCACCCGGTTCAGGTTCAGGTCGTTGCCATGCGGGTCGGTCACG